>JACZJD010000669.1 GCA_014860725.1 Aquamicrobium sp. | reverse complement strand
CGGCGGCGCCGCTGCCGGCCACCAGCACGTCGCACTCCACCTCGTCGGGAACATCGGCGCCGCCGACAAGCGACCGCGGCATGCGGCCTTCCGCGATCCTCCCGCCGGCTTCTTCCGTCGCCGGCTGCTGCACGTCCGAATTCGACACCCTCTCCTCCCTGCTGCGTTCGGGCCCGACAAGCGGCCGGTCCTTCCAGTCGCTTGTCACGTCAACGCGATTTACTCAACAAGTTGCTTCAAATGCAACGATACTATCTTGTGTCGCATCTTATCGCGCAATAGGTTGCATGAATTGAGGTGTTGCCGCTCGCTGCGCAACCCGCACAACCACGGAGCCGATGCCGGTGATGAACCCAGCCGAGATCTTTGCCGTCAACACCTATTCCTACACCGTCGGCTGGACGGCGGCGGACTGCGTCAGCCATCTCGCGGATCAGGGCTATCCCGGCTTCGAGGTGATGATGTATCCGGGTCATCTGTGGCCGACCGACACGGCGGCGGCGCGGCACCTCGTGCAAGCGCTGGAGCGGACCGGCACCCGGCTGGTGGCCGCCAACATGCCGAACGTCGACCTCAACGTCGCCGGCGCATCGGAGGAGATGCGCGCCTATTCGATCGACCTGATCTCCCGCTTCATCGCCCTTTCCGGCGACATCGGCGCGCCGGCCATCGTGCTCGGCCCCGGCAAGGCCAACCCGCTGTTTCCCGACGACCGGGAGGTGCTCAAGGGTCGCTTCTTCCGGGCGCTGGATCGCTTCGTGCCGGTTGCCGAGAAAGGCGGCGTGCGGCTTCTGATCGAGAACATCGCATTCGCCTTCCTGCCCGACGCGCCCTCGCTGCTGCGGGCCGTCGAGGAATACGGCCATGACGGCATCGGCATCATCTACGACGTCGCCAATGCCCATTTCATCGGCGAGGACCCGTGCGAGGGCCTGCGGCTGGTCCGGGACCGCCTCGGGCTGGTGCATTTCTCCGACACCGGCCGCTCCGTCTACCGGCACGATCCGGTCGGCATGGGCGACGTGCCCTTCGCCGCCGTGCCGCCGGTGCTGGCGGAAGTGGGCTATGCGGAGCTTCCGGTGCTGGAGATCATCTCGCGCACGCCCGATGCCGACACGCTGGACAGCGCGCGCCGGTTGGCCGAAGCCGGCTTCGGGGCTGCCGGATAGCCCTCGTCCGCGCCGCCTGCCCTCCCGGTCACTGCATCGGAGAGTGGGCGGCCGGGAGGATCAGGCTCGATGACGTCCGCACGATGGCGGCGGCGTGCCTTGCCATGAAATCCGCCCATTGCGGGTCGGTCGCGCCCTGCCGAAGCCGCGCCGCGACATCCTCGTGCGCGATCAGGCAGACCGCCTCGTTCGGATCGCCGGCAAGCGTGTTCCAGACACCGACGAGCCGGCCGGCGGCCGGAGCCTGCACTGCCAGTTCCGAGGCGACGGCCGCGGCCAGAGGGCCGGCAGCTCCCATTCGGGAGCGGACGAAGCGCAGCTCGTAGGCATGCCTGCCGGCCTGCGGCGGCGCGAGCGGGATGCAGGCGGTCATCAGGCGCACCTCCTGCTCGCCGACGCGCGGCGCGATCTCCCGCACCAGATCGGCCCACGGCTTCAGGGCGAAGAGCTCGTCGCGCAGGCGCTGCCGCGTGTCGAGGTCGTCATGCTCCCACAGATGGAAGACCTCGTTGCCGCCGCCGAATGCGGTGATCCAGAAGCCGAGCAGCCGGCCGTACCGGTTGCCGCGGATGGGGCCGCCGACATCCGCGATCAGCCTGAGATATTCCGGCATCGCGCCGGGCAGGATGGTGTAGCGCCGCAGCTCATGGATCATCGCAGCCGCTCCCGTGTGACGCGGCAGGATTTGTCCGCCGCCATTGCCGGCGGCGGACAAATCCTACCCTGGGAGGTTATCCGACCGGAGGAGCCGGCCGGCGCCGGGGATGCCGCCCCGCCAGCCGGTGACGTCGAGCAGGCTCCACAGCGCGGCCTGGTTGCTGGTGATCGCCGGCCTGCCGATCCGCGCCTCGATCTCGTCTATCACCTCGAGCGTGCGGAAATTGCCGCAGCTCAGGATCAAGCCGTCCGCGTCGCCGGTCCATGCGCGCTGCGCGAGGTCGATGGCCATGTCCGGCGTGTGCAGGACATTGGCCTGCTGGCCGAGGCCGACGGAATTCGCGACGGTCAGCCCGGCCTCCTCGAGATAGACGACGAGCTTCTCCAAGAGCCACGCCTCGTAGGGGGCGGCGACCGCCACGCGCGACATGCCCAGCGCCCGGGCGGCATCGACCAGCGCCCCGGCCATCGAGATCACGGGCTTGCCAGATTTCTCGGCCATGTCGGCGACGAGCCGCTGGTCCGCCTCGCGGCCGCCATAGAAGCTCGCGCCCGTGCAGCCGTAGCAGACCGCGTCGAGGCGGGCGTGGTGCAGCAGCTCGACGTGCTGCGGAAACTCCCCCGTCATGAACTGCAGCGATTCCGGGCTGTCGTTGGTGTGGACGATCCGCGAGAAATGGACCGACACATCCGCCGGCACCATGCGCGCCGTCTCGTACTCGATCACCGTATTCCACGACGGAATGACGTAGCCGAGCTTCCTGCTCCAAGATGCCGCCTGCATGGTTTCTCCTCCGGAAATGGCAGGACGGAGCGGCAGCCGCCGGCCGCCGCTCTTACAGGGGTTCAGCCGGCAAAGGCCTTGCTGTCGCTGATCGTGGCGAACATCGGCAGGATGTTCTCGACCGAGAAGCGGTGCCACTCCGGGCTCGGCGCGGCGCAGACATCCTCCAGCACCGTGACCGCGAGGCCGGCATCGTCGGCGGCGCGGGCGGTGCTTTCCACCACCAGATTGGTGACGACGCCGCCGATCACGACCTTCCCGACGCCGCGCGCCAGCAGCCAGTTGAGCAGGCCGGTGTTGTAGAAGGGATTGACGCACTGCTTGGTGACGATCAGCTCGTCCTCCCGCGGCGCGACCGCCTCGGGAAATTCGGTGCCCCAGGTGCCGAGGATCGCTGCCTTGTTGGCCTTCAGCCGCTCGATTCGCGGCGCGACGCTCAGCGCATCGGCATAGTCCGCGCGGAAACCGAGGCGCACGAAGACGACCGGAACGCCCTTCCGGCGCGCCGCATCGAGGGCGCGCGCCGCATTGGCGAGGACATTGCGCTGCTCCACCACGGCGGCAAGCCCGCCGGCGCCAATCTTGCCCTGTGGGTCGACCATTTCGTTCTGCAGGTCGAGAAGCAGCATGGCCTCGGTCTGTGTCGTCACCATCGTCTCCAACGTCAGATTTCTTTCGGTTCCGGCTCGGCCGCGCTGCGTCGCCTTCCCGCCGACGCGGCGGCCGGAGAGGTGCGGAAGGGCGGACCTCCCGCGCTTCGCTTTTTGCATGAAGCGCAACCAGTTGCGTAGCTATGCCGCCATATAAACAAATGTCAACCGCAAAACCGAGATAGTTGCGTATTGCGAATGATGTTGCGTATTGTGCGATAGCTATGGTACGCAACCCTCTCCGATCAGCAATTGGCGCGTCCAGCCGCCGTGAAGTCAGCGCGATAGGTAAAGAGCTATGAAGAAAACGGGTGCAACGGTCCTTGCCTCAATCCTCGAGCAGGCCGGCATATCAGTCGTGGCGGGCATTCCCGGCCACACGGTGGGCGACTTCGCGCTCGCGGTCGGCGCCAATCCGGCGCTGAAGCCGTTGCTTGTCCGTCACGAATCGACGGCGACCTTCGCAGCCGACGTGTATTTCCGGGTCAGCGGGCGGCTGATGGCGGCGTTCACCCATGCCTTCCCGGGCGCGGCGAACGGGCTGACCGCCGTCGCCAACGCCTATGCCGACTATTCGAGCATGTTCTTCATCACCGGCAACACGGCCTCGGCCGGCATCGGGCGCGGCGGCTATCAGGAACTGTCGCGCCAGATCAACGACGACCTCACCCAGATGATCCGCCCGGCGGTGAAGCGGGTCTGGCAGCCCCGCACCGCGGGCGATCTCGCCAGCGACGCCCTCGCCGCCCTGCGCGAGGCGACGAACGGCCGGCCCGGCCCCGTCGCGCTCAACGTCGCGCAGGAGATCTGGGCCCAGGAGGTCGAGGCCGCCGGCG
>JACZJD010000102.1 GCA_014860725.1 Aquamicrobium sp. | reverse complement strand
CCTCGCCGAGCCAGGAATCGGCGTCGATGCGCCCGCGCCGGACCCATTTCAGCTCGGCGTCGCCGTTCGGTCGCCGCGCCAGCCGCAGATGCACCGGCGATAGCGGCAGCCGCGCCCTGATGCCTCCGGCGGCGACGAGCGTCAGGAAGTTCGGCCCGCCGAAATCCTTTCCCGCTGGCCCGATCCGCCAGTTCAGGGCGATGCCGGCCTGCTCCGGCATCAGCCCCGCCTTCACCACCGCCTCGTCGAGGAACACGAAGGGCGCGCCGGGCGAGGCTCCCGCCCGCGCGGCATCCACCGTTCCGAGCTGCCCGCGCAGCAGCGCGCCCAGCTTCCAGACGGCGGGCGCGACCTCCTCGGCCTCGCCGAACTGCACGATCTCCCATGCGCCGTTGTCGGCACGGATCGCCGCCGTGTTGGCACCGTTGAGGAGTGCGGTCTTCGCCACGCTCGCCAGCGCCCCGCCATAGAGCGCGACGGTGATTGTCCCGACACGGTCGATCCGCCCCTCGAACATGCCCGCCGAGGCCGAAACGATCTCTCCGAGGACCGCCGGCGCCGCATGGACGTAGCCTGCCTCCTGCGGCGAGGAATAGACGAGTTGGCTGCGCCACGGGCGGGCGAATGCCGCCACCTTGAACTGCTCGTGCGCGGCCGTCGCGCCGGGCAGCATCGGCAGATCGAGCAGCAGCGCGTGCGGCGCACCGACGAGCGCCGGTCGCGCGACCGTCGGCGCCATCAGGCCGGAGCGCCAGGGCGTCGGCATGGCGCGCGCAATGCCGCGCGCGCTCGCCCGTCTGGTCAGCCCCACCTCGACTTCCGTGACGAGGTATTCGCGCATGCCGGCCTCGCCCGGAAGCGACACCAGCGCCCCCGGCGCGACATCGACCTGTGCCGCAGGCACCGAGAAGCCGACCGTCTCGCGCGCCGCGCGGCGGCGCTGCGCCCAGTCCGACAGAAGCGCCTCGGCCGCGCCCGCCTCGAGGCATCCGGGGAAGGCCAGCGTCTCGCTGGCGCCGCCGGCCTCGCCCGGTTGCGTGGCGCGCGAGATCGCCGACTGATAATCCCGGAACGGATCGGCGAAGGCGAGCTCGACCTCGCGCGGCACGTCCCGGTCGGTGGCGCGGGTGCGCTCCACGGTCGTACCGCCCTCCTCGACGACCAGCGCCGGCAGTTCGACGGCAGCCGCGCCCGTCAGCATCCCGTCGTAGAGCAGCAGCGTGCCGTTGTCGTCGCGGACGCCGAGGCCGCAGAGATCGGCGAGAGGCTCCAGCGCCGCCCGCGCGGTCGTCGGCGCATCGACGACATATCCGGCGACACTGCCGCCCGCCTGCGTCGCGTCGATGCCTTCGAGCCCGTGATCCGCCAGGATCGCCGCGGCGAGATCGCCGGTCGGCACGGTCGAGAGCCGGCCGTTCAGCCAGTGGCCGCGATGCCAGTTGTCGCCGTCGCGCCATGTCGCGGCGAGCGCCGGAAAGGCCGGAAACGGCCGCGCATCCCAGGCCCATACGCAGATGCCCGCCGGATCGACCATCCTGCCGCCATAGACGGCGGAGACTGGGTTGGATTCCGGCTTGAAATAAGGGCTTTCCGGGTTCCAGTGGTCGAAATGCGCCTGCAGGAAGCGCGCCTGCGCCAGATCGCTGCGGCCGCCCGAGGAGAAATAGGGCAGCTCGTTCTCCGACGACTTGGCATCGGGAAACACGTTCGGCTGGTTCGGCCCCTTGTCCACGGCGGGGCAACCCAGCTCCGTGAAGCGGATCGGCTTCGAGCCCGGCTGCCATGCCGTGGGCGCCGGTGCCTCGACGCCGCCGACGCGGTCATAATGCCGGTTCTGCCACCACGAGACGAGGTCCTTGGGCCGGAACACCCACGGTTTGTCATGAGCGCCGTCCGAGATCGGCGAACGGACGCGCGCGTAGCGGGCCGCCGTCCCGGCATAGTACCAATCAAACCCCTCGCCCGCCGCGATCTGGCCGCGCAGGCCCTGCGGGTCGTAGGGTCCGCGGAACCCGTCCGGGTTGCCGCCGGCATAGTCGCCGTCGCGCCAGTCGGAGAGCGGCATGTAGTTGTCGATCCCGACCGCGCTGATCGCCGGATCGGACCACAGCGGATCGAGGTGGAAGCAGACGTCGCCCGAGCCGTCGTCCGGCTGGTGGCCGAAATACTCGCTCCAATCCGCGCCGTAGGTGATGTCGGCGTGCGGGCCGAGAATGGACCTCGCCTCCCCTGCGAGCTGGCGCAGCGCCGCGACGAAGGGAAACGCCCCCGTCTCGTCGCGCAGCGTGGTCAGCCCCCTCAGTTCCGAACCGATGAGGAAGGTGTCTACGCCGCCGGCCGCCGCGGCTAGATGGGCGTAGTGCAGCACGAAGCGCCGGTATCCCCAGTCCGAGCCGGAGCCGGAAAAGCCCACCGCACCGCCGGAGACCGGAAAGTTGCCGGGCATCGCGAACCCGCAGAACGACGTCACCTGCGTCCGCGCCGCGCCCGTCCTGTCGGCCGTCCCCGCCTGCCCCGGCGCCGGATCGCAGGTGATGCGGCCGCGCCAGGGAAAGGCCGGCTGGCTTTCGCCGCCATAGGGATCGGGAAGCGCGTTGCCGGGCGCGACGTCCATCATCACGAACGGATAGAGCGCGATCTTCAGCCCCCTCCTCCTTATCTCGGCGATGCACGCCGCCACCGAGGCGTCGGAAGGCGTCCCGCCATAGCTCGACGCCCCGTCCACGACGCTCACCGTCGATGCCTGCTGCCGCGTCAGGCCGGAGACCCGCCACGCCTCCGACCAGCCGGAGGACGCGTTGTCCACCACCTTCGGTCGCAGCGTGCAGGCGCCTGCGCGCAGGTCGTCGCCGAACCAGGCGACGATCACCGCGATCTCCTCAAGGTTCGGGCACAGCGCCTGCAACTCGTCGAGCGAGGCGACGATGTCGGACGGCGCATGCAGCATGTTGCGGTTGAGCGCGCGGGTGTCGCCCGGCCCTGCCCTGTAGGTGGCGGGGCGCGGCAGCAGGCCGTATTCGGTCGATCCGGGCAGCAGCGCCACCGACCGGATCTGGCGGTGGAGACGCCCGGCCGGCCGGATCACCTCGAACTGGAACTGCGGGATGCGGTTGCCGTAGTCGCCGAGCGGAAAGCGCTCCAGCACGGCATAGGCGACGCCGCGATAGGCCGGCGCGTTGCCCGCGCCCTGCCTCGCCTCGATCAGCGGATCGGCCTCTTGGTCCTCGCTCCCGCGATGGACGCGCAGCGTCACCTCGTCGAGGTCGAGTTCGCGCCCGTCGGCCCACACGCGGCGCACGCAGGCGATCTCGCCCTCGCACAGCGCGAAGGCGACGTTGGCGAAATAGCTGTAGGTCGTCACCTTGGGGCCGCCGCCCTTGCCGCCCTGCCGCTCCGAATGGCGGGCCTCCTCGAAGCGGGTCGCCCAGATGATGTTGCCGCTCACCCGCGCCGTGCCGTAGACGCGCGCGATCGGCGCGCCTTCCTCGGCCAGGAACGGCCGCATCGTGGAAAGACGCGGCCCCTCGATGCGCCTCGTGCTCTCGATCAGGCTGCGGTCGATGGCGTAGCCCGCCATGGCGCCGAGCGCCGAGCCGATGGCGCTGCCGACCGGGCCGAAGATGCTGCCGATGAACGCACCGGCGGATTGCAGGATGACTGTGGACATGTCCTATCCGAGATCGGGAAAGGCGAAGACGCCGGCGATCTTGCGCCGCCATTGCGGGATGAGCGGCGACACCATCACGGCATGGCCCTCATAGGCGTGCAGGAAGCGGTCGGCGCTGATGGCGATGCCCAGATGCTTCGCCGCATGATGCGCGCGCCAGCGGAAGACGATGAGGTCGCCCGGCACCATCGCCGAGGCAGGCTTCTCCCTGCAATGCCGCTGCGCGGCATCGAGCAGCGGATCGCCGCTCCCCGCCTCGGCCCAGTCGGGCGAATAGGGTCCGGGCGCCTCCGGCTCCTGCCCGTAGACCGCCCGCCAGATGCCGCGCACGAGGCCGAGGCAGTCGCAGCCCACGCCCTTGCGCGAGCCCTGATGGCGATAGGGCGTGCCGAGCCAGGTCTCCGCTTCGGCGAGGATCGCGGCAGCGGCCGGCGATGTGGTCTCTTGCCCGGTCATTCCACCAGCGCTCCGCCGTCGAACACCATGCCGTCGGTGACATAGGCATAGGCGGCATCGTTGCCCGGAAGATGCGGAAAGCCCCTGAAATTCAGGGCGTTGGAGAACTTCGCCTTGCAGGTCGCGAACCGCTTGTCGCAACCGGCGACGATGGTGAACGCCGCGCCCGGCGACGGCATCGCCCCGTCCGCCGGCAGGGTGAGATAGACGTCGTCTGCCTCCCTCACATGCTCGACCACCGGCACCGGACGCCCGGCCGATGCCTCGCCGGCAAAGACGATCTCGCCGAAGGCAAACCACCCCGCCCCGAAGGAGGACAGCCCTCCGACGCGAATCCGCCCCGGTGCGGTGACGGCAAGCACCTCGCCCGCGCCGCTGTAGTTGCCGCTGCCGAGGTCCACCCCGCAGCGTGCATCGCCGAGGCGCGCGTCGCAGCCGCGGCGCAGATAGCGTCCGTTCGGCCGGTCGAGGCTCGCGGCCACGCTTTCGAGCTCCGCGACGAAGCGGCCGTCCGCCCGCACGATCCTGCCGATCGCGGCCTTGCGGACCGGCGCGAACTGCGCCGGCTCCCGCCAGTTGACCAACAGCGTCTCCACCACGGCCCCGTCGTAGAGGCCGGCGGCGATGTCCGCCTCGGTCAGCACGTCCGAGGACAGCGCTCCCTCGACATCGACGGCATCGACCGCCATGCCGAACGACGCGCGCGCCTCGGTCTGGCTGAAGCCGCTCTGCGGCTCGTAGTCCTGCCCCGCGACGGTCAGCCGCCTGTCATGGTCGGTGAAGCCGAAGACGCGGCCGTCCCGGCGCGTCACGCGCCAGCAATGGCACAGCGTCGTGCAGTCGCGTTCGAGATGCGCGCGAAAATCCGGAGAAAAATCGCTCATGGTTCGATCTCGACGATCGGGATGGAGGGGATCTGCCCGGCCTTGAAGCCCGACAGGCTGATGGCGATGCGCTCCGCGTCGAAGCGCGCCGGCACGTCGAACTCGAAGCCCGCCGTCACCCCGGCACCCGGCGGCGGAACCGCGCCCGGCGAGAAGGTCACGATCCCGGTCGCGTGATCGACGCTGAACGCATCCGGCGCGGACTGCTCGACGCCGGCGACCGCCACGCGCACGCTGCCCTCGACGGGCTTCGCGATGGTGCGCCGGTAGGCGTCCCCACCCTCGCCATAGTGCTTGACCAGCTGGAATGCGGCGGTCTCGCCGTCGCCGGTCCCCAGCACCTGATCGCCCGGCGACACCGCCGCCCCCGGCGCGCACGACTTCATGTCGAACGGATCGCGGAAGCGGAAACCGTGACAGGAGCCGCGGCGCGCCTCGAAGAACGCGACGATCTCGTAGAGGTCGTCGAGCGAGCGCACGCCGGTGCCGGCGTCGAAGTGCCGGCGCGACTGCGCGAAGCGGAGATTGCGCTTCTCCCGCCCGGAGGTGAGCGCGACGATCTCGACCCGCCGTTCCGGCCCGCCGGTCGCGCCGAACGAGACGGCGACTGGAAAGCGGACCTCGTGAAAGCTGTCCATGTCGGCCTCCGCTAGGAGCAATTCCAGGAAAAGTGCGAAGCGGTTTTCCGTCCGAAATTGCGTAAAAACAAGGGGATAGATCGCTTCAGCGTTTCCGTGAAACCATGAAGCGATCCAGCGGCACGGGGGAGGAGACAGTCGCGTGCAAGCCGCCGATCCGACGGAGGCCCTGGAAAGGGCCATCCGCCTTCATGGCCGGGCAAGGGAAAGCGG
>JACZJD010000668.1 GCA_014860725.1 Aquamicrobium sp. | reverse complement strand
GGCATGGGCAGGCGCAGGACGGCGCGCCGGCGGGGCCGCTTCCATGCCGCCGCCCTTCTTCTCGGCGGTCAGCGACACCACCGCGCCCTCGACGCCGGGCATCGCCTTCACCGCGCGCTCGGCCGCGACCCGCAGCGGCTCCAGCGCCTGCGCGCGCTCGGCCGGCACGGTGATCGAGAAGAACACCTTGCCGTTGACGATGACGATGGTCGAGACCAGCCCCAGCGAGACGATGTCGCCCTCGAAATCGGGGCCCTTGATCGTCCTCAGCGTGTCGAGGACGGCTTCCTTGGTGACGGACATGGCGGCGGCTCTATCTGTCTGTTTAGATAGATCGGGGATAGATCATTTCAAAGCCGAAACCAAGCCGGGCTTGCGCCGGGATATGTTTTGCCCGACGCTCCGGCGATGATCGACAAGCTCGAATATTTCCTCGCGCTCGCCCGCGTCCGCCATTTCGGCAAGGCCGCGGAGGAGCTGGGCATCGCCCAGCCGACGCTGTCGGCCGGCATCAAGCAGCTCGAGGACACGCTCGGCGTCATGCTGGTGCAGCGCGGCTCGCGCTTCCAGGGCCTGACGCCGGAGGGCGAGCAGGTGCTTTCCTGGGCGCGGCGAATCGTCTCCGACGCGCGGGCGATGAAGGAGGAGATGCGCGCCTCGCGCCACGGCCTGTCGGGCCGGCTGCGCATCGCCGCCATCCCCACCGCGCTCGCCATGGTGCCGGCGCTGACCACGCCCTTCCGCGAGAAGCATCCCGGCGTCACCTTCACCGTGCTGTCGCGCACCTCGGTCGAGGTGCTGTCGATGCTCGGCAATTTCGACATCGACGCCGGCATCACCTATCTCGACAACGAGCCGCTCGGCCGCGTCGTCTCGGTGCCGCTCTATTCGGAGCGCTACCAGCTCATCACCGCGGCCGGAAACCCGCTGGCGGAGCGGGCGCAGGTGACATGGAAGGAGGTGGCCGAGCTGCCGCTGTGCCTGCTGACGCCCGACATGCAGAACCGCCGCATCATCGACCAGCATCTCGCCGAGGCGAGCGTGTCGGCGCGGCCGACGCTCGAATCGAACTCGATGATCGTGCTCTACGCCCACATCCGCACCGGCAAGTGGTCGTCGATCATGCCGCTGAACCTCGCCGAGACGCTGGGCCTTTCCGAGCCGGTCCGCGCCATCCCCATCGTCGCGCCCGATGCCAGCCATATCGTCGGGCTGGTCGCCGCCCAGCGCGAGCCGCGCACGCCGCTGGTGGCCGCCCTGCTCGACGAGGCCACTTCGCTGGCGCGGGGGTTTGCCGGCTCTCGATAGAGAAATTCTATCAAACGACGGAACAGGCATATTGATTCGCAGGGTTTCCTCCGCTTTCCTAAGCACTTAGCGAATTCCGGCCGGAAGACGGGCCGGGAACAGGGAGGGCGCTGCATGGGAGTGCAGCAGCAAGGTACCGAAACCGCGGCGCGGGCCGCGCACATCGTCGACACGTTGCGCGATCTCGAAGGCCCGCTGCTGCCGATCCTGCACGGCCTTCAGGAGGAATTCGGCCACGTGCCGGCCGAGGCGCTGCCGGTGATCGCCGAGGCGTTGAACCTGTCGTGCGCCGAGGTCCACGGCGTCGTCACCTTCTATCACGATTTCCGCCGCGCGCCGGCCGGCCGCCATGTGCTGAAGCTGTGCCAGGCCGAGGCCTGCCGCTCGATGGGCGCGGAAGCGCTCGCCGGGGCGCTCGCGCGTGCGCTCGGCGTCGGGCTCGGCGAGACGGCGGCGGACGGCTCGGTGACGTTCGAGCCCGTCTACTGCCT
>JACZJD010000667.1 GCA_014860725.1 Aquamicrobium sp. | reverse complement strand
GAGCAGGGAGCCGCCGCCGCGCGTGTCGGGGGAACGGCCGACCACGGTGCCTTTGGGCGGGTCTGCTCGCTCTGGCTGGCGCGGCCTGTACATCCGTGGGGCTCTCTTAAGGTGCGTCTCCGGCAGAAGCGCGCATTGTCGGCTGTTTCTCGAGGCAATTCCGAGGATTAGGCAGTCATGGTAAATATTCTGTAAAATGGCGCTGCCCGGATCGTTTTCGGCAAGTCAGGGCGCAAAACCGCTTCGCACTTTTCCTGAACTGCTCAGAAATCCGTGACCAGCCTGCTCCAGCTTTCGGAGGCGAGGCCGCCGATATAGATGTCGCCGCGCCGCGCCGTCTCGAGGAGGTCGTCGTGGCGGCTGTTGATGTAGAAGAAGCCGCGGTGGCGGAAGCTCAGGCGGCGCTGCCGCATGATCGCGTTCATCATGAAGGGCTGCGCCATGCCGGTGGCGAGCGCGTAGCCTTCTTCCGCGAGGCAGGCGAACATCTGCCCGACCACGTCGCGCTCGCGCCCTTCCGCGCATGCCAGATTCATGACGGTGGCGGCCGCGCCAGGCCGGCCGAAGAACAGGAAGGCGCCGATCGTCCCATTCCGGTCCGCGACGATGCGGCAGTCGAGCGCGCCGAGCGTGCCGTTCATGGCGGCGATGCCGGCGAGCCAGTCGAAGCTCTCCTTCGTCCAGACGGGATGAATGGCGAAGCGCTCGAACATCGGCTGCGCGCAGTCGAGGAACTCGGCCGGGTCGGCCCGCCGGGCCGTGCATCCGGGCACCGGCTGCGGCCTCAGCGACGGCTTCCACGACAGGAGCATGCGGTCGACGAGGCGCAGCGGGGCGGCGGCATGCAGGAGGCGGACCGATTTGCCGCGGCAGGCGCTCAGGACCGCCGCGCCGAGCGGCTGGAAGGCGCGCTGCCATTCGAGGCTCTGCACCGGCAGCATGATGCCGCCGACCGCGCTCCAGTGGTCGGCGCTGACCGGTGAGGCGTTGTCGCTGAAGCACATGTCGACCTGGCCGGCGCGCAGGCTGCGGGCCAGCCTCGCCGCGCCGAGCGCGGCCTTGTCCCCGTGGGACATGAAGGCGCACAGAAGCCGCGCCATGACCGGGCGGCCATGGACGCTGAACGGCATGGGAATGGCGAGGATGGCGCTCGATATGCCGTCCCGGGCGCTGTCGTAGACGACGCTGCCGTGCTCCTCGCTGTAATGGGGGCTGCCGAAGAACAGGGTCTCGATATAGGCGGCGAGATCGCCGGTCGGGCGCCCCTTGGCGAACACGGCCTCGAACATGGTGGCGACGGCCGGGATGTCGTCGCGCCGCATCGGGCGCACGCCCGCATGGGCGGGTGCCGCGGCCGGGGGCGCAGCGTCCTTCCGCACGGCTGATGCACCGGTGCCGACCGTCATTCCTTCCCCCGTTCCGCCAGCGCCCGATCCCTGCGGACGATCTGCGCGAAGACTGCCCAGGACGCGATCACCATCACAAATTCTATAACATAGAATGAAATGAACGTGCCGGTCGGCGGCGCGTACCACGTCGCCCAAGCCGCCAGCGCCGCACCGGCCAGGCTGCCGGTGCCCATGACGGCGGCGCGCTGCTTCTGGTGGCCGGACGCGCCCAGCGCCTCCATCGCTACGGCCCACATGCCGAGCGGCACCACCACCCAGCACAGGATCCTGACGAAGGAAACGAGGGACACGTAGTCGTGGCCGAAGATGTAGGGCAGGAGCGGCGCGAGCACGAACAGCGCGAGCGCCGCCGCGATGCCGATGGCGGTCGCGGCGAGCAGGATCTTGCGCACGCGCCCGACCGCGTTGTGCAGTCCCTCGGCCGAGGCGCGCGCCGAGCCGGGATAGAGGAGGCGGTTCAGCGCCTCGACGGCGAGATAGCTGCTTTCGAGCATGCGCCGGGCGACGCTGTAGCTGGAGACGATCTCGGCCGTCGAGACGAGGCTCAGCACCAGGAGATCGGCGTTCTGGCGCACGGCGCGCAGGATGAAGGGGATGCTGAAATAGAGGCCCTGCGGCAGCTCCTCGCCGACGATGCGGAAGATCGGCCGTCCGAGCGGGCGGACGGCGGCGAGGCAGGCGAGCGCCACGAGGACGTGGACCCCGAACTGCCACACGGCCCAGGCGGCGACCGTCGCCACGCCGAAGCCGACGCAGGCGAGCGCGGCGGCGGCCGTGCGGGCGAGCGCGAAACCGACCACCACCTTGTTGGCCGAGGCGAAATCGCTGTGGGCGATGAAGATCTGCTCGGACAGCACGATGACGCGCACCAGCACCACGTTCGTCACCAGCATCAGCGAGATCGCCGCGACGTTGGTGGCCGGATCGGGCGACAGGGTGAAGAAGAGCGGCAGGATCGCCGCGCCGGCGAGGACGAGGACCACGCCGCTCGCCGCGGTCAGGATGACGTTGTGGCCCAGCATCGCCGGGTACATGGCGCGGTCGCGCGCGACGCGGCGCACCAGGCATTCCATGGCGCCGAGGCCGCAGACGTGGACGGCGATGTTGGCGATGGCGGTGATGGCGACGAACAGGCTGAACTCGTGGACGCCGAGCCAGCGGGCGAGGATGGCGAAGGTGACGAGCTGCGCCGCCGCGCCGATGACGAGGCTGCCGCCCGAGGCGGCATAGGAGAGGGCCATCGGCACGAGGGATCTGAGGCCGGATCGCGTCTCGTTGATGCTGTCTTGTGCCATCCGCCCCGTTCTCGATGCGATCTATCGACGGCCGATGCCCCGTTGGGGGCCGGGCTTGCGCGCTGGTCACGGCCGCGTGTCGGTGCGGACCGGGACGTGCGACCCTAGCAGGGAGTGATGATCTTGCGGTTAACGCGCCGCGGACGGATTTCAGCTTCCGTTTACCCGCGTGCTCTAGGCTGCAGGCTGACCCCCTCCCGCACCCGGACAGCGAGGAATACCCGCATTGAACGACAACAAGCCGCTCGATCCGGGAGATGGTGAGCGTCCCGCAGGCCGTCTCCACCGCTTCATGGACATCGAACTGGAGCTTGCGCCCGACGTCCTCGTGCCGCGGGCGGAAACGGAGCTGCTCGGCCGCCATGCCGTGGAAGCTCTCGGCGCGCCGGAGGCCGGCAGCGTCGTCGTCGACATGTGCTGCGGCTCGGGCAATCTGGCGCTGGCCATCGCCGACGCGGTGCCTTCCGCGCGCGTCTGGGGCGCGGACCTGACCGACGGCACGGTGGCGCTCGCCCGCCGCAACGTGCGGCGGCTCGGCCTCGGGGACCGCGTCTCGATCCGGCAGGGAGACCTGTTCGCGGCGCTTGCCGGCGACGGGCTCGAAGGCCGCGTCGACATGGTCGTGTGCAACCCGCCCTATATCTCGACGGCGCGGCTCGAAGGCGAAAGCGCGCATCTCCTCGACAGCGAGCCGCGGGAGGCGTTCGACGGCGGGCCCTACGGCATTTCGATCCAGCAGCGGCTGATCCGCGACGCGGCGGCCTTCCTCAGGCCGGGCGGCTGGCTGATGTTCGAGTTCGGCGAGGGGCAGGACCGGCAGGTGGCGGCGCTTCTTTCGCGGGCGAAGGCCTACGCGCCGGTCGAGTTCGCGCGGGACGAGGCCGGCC
>JACZJD010000666.1 GCA_014860725.1 Aquamicrobium sp. | reverse complement strand
GTGGGACCGACCCGCAGGGAAACGTGAGAGGAAAGGCCGAAGATCATGGGAAAAAGAGCAGGAGAACGCCGGAAGGGACCGAAATGCGTCGCCATCGTCGGTCCCTTTTCGAGCGGCAAGACAACGCTGTTTGAGGCGCTTCTGGCGCGGACGGGAGCAATCCCCCGGCAGAACGCGGTATCCTCCGGCAACACGGTCGGCGACGCGTCGGCGGAGGCCCGCGCCCATATGATGAGCGTCGAGGCGACCTTCGCCACCACCGAGTTCATGGGCGAAAGCATCACCTTCGTCGATTGCCCCGGCTCGATCGAGTTCGCCTTCGAGGCGCAGCCGATCCTGGCCGCCTGCGACCTTGCCGTCGTGGTCGCGGAACCCGACGAGAAGAAGATTCCCGCGCTTCAGCTCATCATGCGCAAGATCGAGGAAATGGGCGTGCCGCACGTCATGTTCCTCAACAAGATCGACAAGGCGACGGCCGGCGTGCGCGACACGCTGAAGCTGCTTCAGCTGGCAAGCGCCGCAACGCTGCTGCTGCGCCAGATACCGCTGCGCAAGGACGGCATCGTCGTCGGCTCGATCGACCTCGCGCTGGAGCGCGCCTACATCTACCAGGAGCACGCCGAGAGCGCCGTCGCCGAGATCCCGGACGACGAGAAGGCTCGCGAGATCGAGGCCCGCTTCTCGATGCTGGAGGCGCTGGCCGACCACGACGACGCGCTGATGGAGCAGTTGCTGGAGGAGATCGAGCCGCCGCGCGACGAGATTTTCGACGACCTCGCCGCCGACCTGCGCGACGGGTCGATCACGCCGGTGCTGATCGGCTCCGCCGAGAAGGGCAACGGCATCATGCGGCTCTTGAAGACCATCCGCCACGACGCGCCGGACGTCGAGGCGACACGCGCCCGCCTCGGCATCGCGCCCGGCAGCACCGTGTTGCAGGTCATGAAGTCGATCCACACCCCGCACGGCGGCAAGCTGTCGGTGGGGCGCGTGCTCGCCGGCCAGATCGCCGACGGCGCCGAGGTCGTCTCCTCGCGCGGCACCTCCGGCAAGGTCTCGGGCCTCTACCGCCTGCTCGGCCGCGACCAGACCAAGCTCGCGAGCGCCGCCGAGGGCGAGACCGTCGCGCTCGGCAAGCTCGACGACATCGCCACCGGCGACACGCTCTCGACCGCCAGAAGCGTCTCCACGCTGGTGACGCTCGACATCCCCCCGCCCGTCTATGCGCTGGCGCTCCGGCCGCGGGAACGCAAGGACGACGTCAAGCTCTCCGCCAGCCTGCAGAAGCTCAGCCACGAGGACCCTTCGCTTTCCATCGAGCAGAACCAGGATACCGGCGAGACCATCATCTCCGGCCATGGCGAGATGCATCTGCGCGTCACCGTCGAGCGGCTGGAAGGCAAGTACCAGATCGCGGTCGAGTCGCATCCGCCGCAGGTCCCCTACCGCGAGACCATCCGCAAGTCGGTCACCCAGCGCGGGCGGCACAAGAAGCAGTCGGGCGGCCACGGCCAGTTCGGCGACGTGGTGCTGGAGATCAGGCCGCTGCCGCGCGGCTCGGGCTTCGAGTTCTCAGACACCATCACCGGCGGCGTGGTGCCCAAGCAGTACATTCCCTCGGTCGAGGCCGGCATCCGCGACTTCCTCAAGGCCGGGCCGCTCGGCTTCCCGGTGGTCGACATCGCGGTCAACCTGTCGGACGGCTCCTACCACACGGTGGATTCCTCCGACATGGCGTTCCAGCAGGCGGCGCGCATCGGCATGAAGGAAGGCATGACCGCGTGCTCGCCGGTGCTGCTTGAGCCGATCCTCAAGGTGCAGATCGTCACCCCGACCGAGGCGACCGCCAAGGTGACGGCGATCGTGCCGCAGCGGCGCGGCCAGATCCTCGGCTTCGACAGCCGGCCGGGCTGGCCCGGCTGGGACGTCGTGGAGGCGATGATGCCGCAGGCCGAGATCGGCGACCTGATCGTCGAGCTGCGCTCGGCCACCGCCGGTGTCGCCTCCTATGTGGCGACCTTCGACCACATGGCGGAGCTGACCGGCCGTCTCGCCGACGAGGTGATGAGCGCCAACGGCAAGGCCGCCTGAGCGTCAGACGATGCGGGCCGCGCGGGCGAACGCGGCCCTTCCCCCAAACGGCAGCGCGGTTTCCGCGCTGCCGCTTTCTTGTGCAACGCAATATGGCTCGGGCGTCGCCCGCCGGATTCAAGGCAAAAAAAAGCCGGATCGAAACGACCCGGCTTGAATATTGGAAGCGCCCGTAGGCAAAACCTCCAGAGGGGAACACTCGTGGGCGCCAATGGGAGGAGGAATGCGCCCAGGAGATGAATGAGATATGAGCGTTCCCCGCCTAAATTGCAAGCAATGTCTTTCGCATTGCACCCATGCAGAGCACGCATAGCTGGCAGGAACGGACGCTGCCCGAATGCAGGGCAGTCATAGGCTCAATATGCCCAGCTTCGCGCCTTGGCGATCAGGAAGTCGCGGAAGACGTGCAGCTTGACCTGGTTCTTCATCACGTCCGGGTAGCAGAAATAGGTGTCGAAGGACGGCACCTCGGTCTCGGGCATGATCTGCACCAGCCCGGAATCCTTGTCGACCATGTAGTCGGGCAGCATGGCGATGCCCGCCCCGCGCTGGACCGCGAGCTTTATCGACATGATGTTGTTGATCTGCAGCGTCGCGACGCGCCGCGACCCTTCCGGTCGCCCGGCCGTCTCCAGCCAGTTCATGTCCGCGAGGTGATATGGCACCGGCTCGCCGAAGGTGACGATGCGGTGCTTGTCCAGTTCCTCGATGGTGCGTGGCTTGCCGTGCTTGTTGATGTAGGACGGCGCCGCGAACAGATGGAAATGCACGGTGAACAGCTTGCGCTGGATGAGGTCGGGCTGCTGCGGCTGCCGCAGGCGGATGGCGCAGTCGGCCTGCCGCATCGTCAGGTCGAGCTCCTCGTTGGCGAGGACGAGCTGGAGCTGGATCTCGGGATAGAGATCGAGGAATTCCTGCACCCGTTCGGTCAGCCAGCCGGAGCCGAGGCCGACGGTGGTCGTCACCCGCAGCGGGCCCGAGGGCCTGTCCTTGGCCTCCGTCAGCCGCGCCTTCACCGTCTCCAGCTTCATCAGCACTTCGTGCGCGGTCTGGTAGAGGATCTCGCCCTGCTCGGTCAGCACCAGCCCGCGCGCATGGCGGTGGAACAGCGGCACGCCCACGTCCTGCTCCAGCGCGCTCACCTGCCGCGAGATCGCCGATTGCGACAGCCGCAGCGTCTCCGCCGCATGGGTGAAGGAGCCCGCCTCCGCAGCAGCATGGAAGACGCGCAGCTTGTCCCAGTCCAGAGCCATGACGGCCGGTTCCCCGTTGTTCTCTCGTGCTTTCGTTGCCCCGCCACCAGCGGGGATGGTTCATTTTTGCGCCTGTTGCAACTCCGGAATGGCGGCGTGCCGCTTCCGGAGCGCCGGGAAGGCTACTCGGCCGCCTCGCGCAGCGACTCCTGCTCCGCGATGTAGCGCTCTGCTTCCAGCGCCGCCATGCAGCCCATGCCCGCGGCCGTGACCGCCTGGCGGTAGGTGTCGTCGGTGACGTCGCCGGCGGCGAACACGCCCGGCACGTCGGTCGCCGTCGAGTCCGGCGCGGTCCACAGATAGCCGTTCGGCTTCTGCTTCAGCTTGCCCACGAACAGCTCGACCGCCGGCGCATGGCCGATGGCGACGAAGACGCCATCGGTCGCCATCTCGCTCACCTCGCCGGTGCGCATGTTGCGCAGCTTCAGGCCCGTGACCGAGGGCGGCATCGGCCCGTTGCGCGCCTCGCCGGTGATCTCCTCGACCACATGGTCCCACAGCACCTTGATGTTGTCCTTGCGGAACAGGCGCTCCTGCAGGATGCGCTCGGCGCGGAACTCGTCGCGGCGGTGGATGACCGTCACGCTGCTGGCGAGGTTGGCGAGATAGAGCGCCTCCTCGACCGCGCTGTTGCCGCCGCCGACCACCACGACGTCCTTGCCGCGATAGAAGAAGCCGTCGCAGGTGGCGCAGGCCGAGACGCCGAAGCCCATGAAGGTCTGCTCGGTCGGGATGCCCAGCCACTTCGCCTGCGCGCCGGTGGCCACGATCAGCGCGTCGCAGGTGTAGGTCGTGCCGGAATCGGTCGAGACGCGGAACGGCCGCTGGTCGAGGGCGACCTCGGTGGCGAGGTCGGCGACGACCTCCGCCCCGACATGCTCGGCCTGCATCCGCATCTGCTCCATCAGCCACGGCCCCTGCACCGGCCCGGCAAAGCCCGGATAGTTCTCGACGTCGGTGGTGATGGTGAGCTGCCCGCCCTGCTGCATGCCGGCGATCAGCACCGGCGCCAGCATGGCGCGCGCGGCGTAGATCGCCGCCGTATAGCCGGCCGGACCCGAGCCGATGATGAGGACGGGCGCGTGTATGGCGGTCATGGTCGGCCTTCCCGGGTTGCCCGCGCGCGGCGCGGAACCTCGTCTTGGTGTGTTCGGATGGCGCTAATCTAGGTGGTGCCGCCCCCCCGTTGCAAGGCGGCGAAATGCTGCGCCGGACAAAGGCTGGGGAAAGCCGTCCCGCGACGCGAATGCCTTGGACAGCCGGGCGCAACATCCGCTAACTTCGCAAAGCGATCGCGAAAGATTCTCACGCAGCGCCGGAGCCGCCCGCATGCCTTTCAAGGCTGACCTCGACGCCATCGACTGGAAAATCCTGAAAGAGCTGCAGGACAACGGCAGGATGACCAATGTCGAGCTGTCGCGACGGGTCGGAATCTCCGCCCCGCCGTGCCTCCGGCGCGTCAAGCGGCTGGAGGACGCCGGCATCATCCGCGGCTACCGGGCGCTCCTCGACACGCGCATGCTCGGCCTCGACGTCGTCGCCTTCTGCCTGATCGGCCTTCACCACCAGTCGGAGGCGGAGCTGAAGGCCTTCGCCGAGCGCACCCGCGGCTGGCCGGTCGTGCGCGCCGCATGGATGGTCTCGGGCGAATCCGACTTCATGCTCCACTGCGTGGCGAGCGACCTCGCCACCTTCCAGAGCTTCGTCATCGAGGAGCTGACCTCGGCCCCCAACGTCGACACCGTCCGCACCGCACTGACCATCCGCCAGGTCAAGGACGAGGGGCTGGTGGGGATCTAGCCTCCCCGTCAGCCGCGCGGGCGGGCCTCGATCAGCCTCATATAGGCGCCGACGACGGCATCTTCCGAGAACATGGCGTCCAGCGTCGTGCGGCCGCCCGCGACGATGCGCGATACGAGTTGCGGCTGCGCCCGCAGGCGTTCGAACGCCGCGGCAAAGGCCTCGTGGTCGCCGATGTCGACCAGAAGCCCGTTCTCTTCGTCGCGCATGAACCAGGTCGGACCCTCGGAGCGCGTCGAGACCACCGGAACCCCCTGCCCCCATGCCTCGAGCACGACATTGCCGAGCGGCTCGTGGCTCGACGCCATCGCGAAGCAGTCGCTCGCCGCGATGAAGGGAAGCGGGTCCTTATGCCAGCCGGCGAAGCGGACGCGGTCCGCCACGCCGAGCTCGGCCGCGAGCGCCTTCAGGTTCTGCTCCTCCTCGCCGCCGCCGATCAGCCACAGGACGATGTCGGGGCGCCCGGCAAGAGCGCGGATCAGGACGTCGAAGCCCTTGCGCGGGACGAAGCGCCCCATGGAGGAGACGACATATGCATCCTCGGGGGTATCGAGCACGCTACGCGCGACCGGCACGGCGGCGACCGTCTCGGTGAAGTTGGAGATCACCTCTATGCCGCGCGTCCAGCCCATCTCGCGCACGTGCCGCGCGATGCCCGGCGTGTTGCAGACCACCGTGTCGATGTTGCGGAACTTCCTGAGGGACGTCGGATAGTCTCCGAGGCGGACGAGCTTCAGCGGGCCGGCGACGCCCGGCACGAGCTTGGCGCCCTTCGGCATCCAGCCGAGCACGCAATCCGGCCGCCACTGCCGGATCATCGCGCGGACGCGCAGCGGCAGCAAAATCCGGTCGAGCGAGGCCGTGCGAAAATGGCTTTCCTCGACATCGACGGAGGCGTCGAGGTCGGCTTTCCACGCTCGATCCGGCCGGATGACGATCTTCTGCTCGACGCCGCGCCTGGCAAATGCATTGACGAGGTGGACGAAGAAGCGTTCGGCACCGCCGTCTTTGCCGAAATGGAAATGGACGATCTTCATGTCTGCTCCTGCCCGTCGCGGGCGACGACACTGCCGTCCATGTCGTCGGCGGGCGGCATCGCGCGCAGCGCATTGCGCTGATAGATCTTCGCCTCCGTCAGGAACGAATAGACCGCCCCCGTCATCGCCTCGATGAAGCCCGGAAACCCGCAGCGCCACAGGCCGTTGCGGAAATAGAGCCGCAGAAAGTAGAGCGGCGGGTTGAAAACCAGCTTGAGCCGGCGGGCGGACGCGCCCTCGCCCACCTTCTGGTCCGCCTTGAGCGAGGAGTACTTGTTTTCCTTGAGTATCTGCTCGTCGATCGCCAGCGGCCGGAAATGCAGGATGCTGCCCTTCCTCGCATCCGCGACGCGCCCCTCGGGCCTGATGCCTTCGTGGACCTTCTGGGCGAGATCGTAGGCCCCCTTGCCGCGGCGGATGATCCGCAGGTTACGCCGCTCATGGACGTGCGCCGGCGTGTAGCCGTAGCCGATGAGGTAGGGACGGCGCGCGATGCGCCATCCGACGATCGACGCATCCGCAGCAAGCAGATCCGGAAGTGCCGCGCGCAGGGCGTCGTCGATGCGCTCGTCGGAATCGATGTTGAAGCACCATTCCTCGCGGCATTGCTCGAGCGCGAACTGCTTCTGCCCGGCATAGCCGCGCCATGTCTCGGAGAACAGCCGGATCGGCCAGCCGCGCGCGACGTAGGAGCGGATGAGATCGAGCGTGCCGTCCGTCGACCCTGAATCGACGATCACGATATCGCTGAAGCCGCGCAGGCTCTCGATACAGTTGCCGAGATAGGCCTCCTCGTCCTGGCAGATGATGAAGGCGGAGATGCGAAGAAGCCCCGCCGATGTCGATTCTTCTGTTGCCAAGCCGGAAACCCTTCCGCTACATCGCATTTCAAGCCGCAACGGCCGCGATGCGGTCGCGTCGGAGCATTAGATTCACGCCTTGAGAAATGCAATCCGCCGCGCGGCAGCCATGAGACGAGACATAACTCGCCGGGCCGCTGCAGCAGCGGTGTCGTACACCAGCAGCCATCCCACCCATACGATCGTCGCCGAGGTCTCGTTTGATCTACACTTATGTTGCGCCACCCCTGCCCAGCCTCAGCCGGTGGCGCAGGCTCTACGGCAGGAAGAAGAACCTGAGCTGCCTGCGGGCGCTGGAATACGAACGGCTCGGCCAGTTGCGGCTTGTCGGTCCGATCCTCGATGTCGGCGGCGGCAGCAATTCGCTCTATCGCGATCTGCTCCCGGCGGATGCCGTCTATGAATCGATCAATATCGACCCCGCCATCGAGCCGACCTATCTGATAGGGCCGGGCGGCGCCTTCCCGGTTGCCGACGACAGCTTCCCGACATGCCTGTGCTTCAACACACTGGAGCACATCTACGATGCCAGGTTCGTCATCGACGAGATTCATCGCGTGCTTGCGCCGGGCGGCGTCGCGCACATAACCGTGCCCTTCATCTTCCGCATACACGGACATCCCGACGACTACTTCCGGGCGACACCGAGCTGGTGGCGTGAGACGCTGGAGCGGGCCGGCTTCGCCGAGGTCGAGCTGCATCCTCTGACCTGGGGCCGCTATACCAGCGGCGCGAACATCAGCGGCTATCGCGGCATCCTGAGGCGCCTGCGGTTCCACCTCACGCATCTCGCCGACCTGGCCTATGCCAAGATCGCCTTCGCCGGAGGCGATGGCCGTTATTCCGGCCGTCGTGGCGAGAGGATATGCGCGACATCCGTCGGCTGGTTCATCTCGGCGAAGAAGCAGGGGTAGCGGACTTCGGTCCGTCAATTCGCAGAAACGGCAAACAGCGGCACGAGATGAAATTGTCTCAGCGGATCAAGCAGTTCAGAAGAAAAATAGTATCGAATATGAGTCCGGCGATATTTGATGCATATTCAAATATCGGATCAATAATAAAGAGATATCCGCATCGGGCATCGTCGGATGCGGCAAGTGGACTTATTAAAGTAAGCGATGGAGAGAAAGAGATAACGATATGCAGGAGGACGAGAGTTTCCCTGTATAAACGGGGAATAGGGAAAAGGCTCGACAACCTCGCAAGATCATATCTTCTCGACCATATTACGGAGCCTCTCTCCGGCGCATTCATCGATTGCGGCGCAAACGTCGGCGAGCTTGGCGCCTTCAGCCGGGCAAGGGGCCTCGACTATCATGCGTTCGAGCCCGAAAAGCTGGAGGCGGATTGCTGCGACCTGAACAATTTCGGC
>JACZJD010000665.1 GCA_014860725.1 Aquamicrobium sp. | reverse complement strand
GGGCTGGGGGCGAGCGCGTTCTCCTTCGCGGCGGTGTTCGCGCTGTCGGCCTGCGTGTGACGGCGATGTCGCCCGGCGGCTAGCGCCGCTCCTCCTCCGGGCGCGGCGGCGGACGCCGGCGGCGCAGGGCCTGCGCCTTCACCCAGCCGGGCAGCAGCTCCGCCATCAGGCTCCTCAGTCTCTCCCACATCGCGGGCCTCCTGTCGTGCGGCCCCGCCTGCGGAGGGAACGAAGAGGCGGGCGCCTGCGTTCCCGTTCTTTCAGCGACGGTTCGTTCCGCCATGGCGCCACGCAGCTTCTGGAAAGGCTATCTCCGGCTTTCGCTCGTCACCTGCCGCGTGGCCATGACGCCGGCCATCTCGGCGCGGCAGAAGGTGCGCTTCCACACCATCAACCGCGCCACCGGCAACCGCATCGAAAGCCGCTACGTGGACGAGGCGACGGGCAGGCCGGTGCGCGAGGAGGACCAGCGGCGGGGCTATCCGGTGTCCGACGACCGGCTGATCGTTCTCGAGGACGAGGAGCTGGAGGCGGTGGCGCTCGAAAGCACGCGCACCCTCGACATCGAGATGTTCGTGCCGCGCGACGACATCGCCTGGATCTGGCTCGACAGGCCGCACTACCTGACGCCGGACGACCGGATCGCCGAGGAGGCCTTCTCGGTGATCCGCGACGCGATGGCCGCCACCGGCACGGTCGGCATCTCACGCCTCGTCCTCTACCGCCGCGAGCGCGCAGTGATGCTGGAGCCGCGCGGCAAGGGCATCGTGGTGTGGACGCTGCGCTACGGCGACGAGGTCCGCGAGGCCGAGGACTATTTCGCCGGCATCGACACGGAGAAGCCCGACGCCGGGGCGCTGAAGCTCATCGGCCGGCTGATCGACGAGCGAACGACGGACTGGGACCCGGCCATGGTCGCGGATCCGGTGCAGAAGCGCCTGAAGGCGATCATCGCCGCGAGGAAGCGCAAGCAGAAGCCCGCGGCCTCGCGCCGGCGCGGCGGCGAGGCGGAACCGCGCGACACGCCGGACAACGTCGTCTCGATCATGGACGCGCTGCGCAGGAGCGTCGAGGCGGAGAAGAAGGCGAAGAAGCCGCGCTGAGCGCTCACCTTCCCTTGCCTGCTCCCTTCTTCGCGGCCTCGAGCGGGCGAGCGGCACGGCGGAAATCGTCCCATGGGTCGGCGGCGAGGTTGTCGAGCCGGGCGATGGCGTTGTCGACGGTGAAATGGCCGGAGCCGACCGAGGGTTCGAGCTCGTCCCAGCCGAGCGGCATGGCGACGGTCGCACCCGCCCGCGCCCGCGTCGAATAGGGGACGATGGCGGTGGCGCCGCGGCCGTTGCGCAGATAGTCGACGAAGATCTTCCCCTTGCGCTCGGCCTTCGCCGCCTTGGCGATGAAGCGCTTCGGGTCGTCGGCGGCCATGGCGGCGGCGAGGTCGCGGGCGAAGCCCTTGACGCCGTCCCAGCCGGCCCTGGGCTGCAGCGGCGCCACCACGTGCAGGCCCTTGCCGCCTGTCGTCTTGACGAAGGCTGCGAGCTTCGCCGCCTCCAGCCGCGCGCGCACCTCGCGGGCCGCGTCGAGCATGGCGCTCCACGCCACGCCGTCGCCGGGGTCGAGGTCGATCACCATCTGGTCCGGCCTTTCCAGATCGGCGAGGCGCGCCTGCCAGCCGTGGATTTCGAGCGCCGCGCCCTGCACCAGCCCGATCAGCCCGTCGAGCGAGTCGATGGCGAGCAGGGAGTTGTCACCCTCCTCGTCCAGCGGGTCGGTGGCGGTGAGGATTTCGCGGCTGATGCCCTGCCACGCATGCTTCTGGAAGAAGCACTTCGCCGCGGTGCCGCCGGGGCAGCGCAGGAGCGCCAGCGGCCGCGACTCGACATAGGGCGCCATGAAGCGCCACACCTGCGCATAGTAGCTCGCCAGCCCCTCCTTGGTGACGCCGGCATCCTTCCAGTAGACGCGGTCGGGATGGGTGAGCGTGACGGCCGGCTTCGCCCGCGCCGGTGTTTTCGCGGTCGGGCCCGCCTCGTCCTCGCGCACAACCTCGGCCGCCGGCTTGTCCTCGCGCAGGCCGCGGAAGGCAGCGTGGCGCAGGATGCCGTCGGAGGTCCAGTCGCGGAACTCGACCTCGGCCACCAGCTCCGGCTCGACGAAATGCACGCCGCGGCGGGCGGTGGCGTCGAGCCGGTCGGCGAAGGGGGAGGAGTCCCGCTCCAGCCGCTTCAGGCGTTCGTAAAGGTCCTCGGCGACCACGCGGCTGAAACCGGTGCCGACCCTGCCGGCGTGGCGGAAATTGCCGTTCTCGTGGACGCCGAGCACCAGCGAGCCGATCGCCCTGGCCGAGGTCGAGGACGGCACGTAGCCGCCGATCACCAGCTCCTGCCGGTTGCCGCATTTCGACTTGATCCAGTCCCGGCCGCGGCCGGAGCGGTACTTTCCGTTGGCGCGCTTGGAGACCACGCCTTCGAGGCTCAGCCGGCAGGCGTGGCGCAGCACCATCTCGCCGTTCTCCTCGAAATGCTCGCTGTAGCGCAGCTCCGGCGGCGCACCCTCGAGAAGACGCGCCAGCGCGGCCTTGCGCTCGGTGAGCGGCGCCTCGCGCAGATCCCGCCCGTCGAGATAGAGGAGGTCGAAGGCGTAGAAGGCGAAGCGGTCGCTGCGCCCGGCGCTGAGATCGGCCTGAAGCGCGGAGAAATCCGACGCGCCGCCCGAGGCCTCCACCACCAGCTCGCCGTCGATGATCGCCTGCTTGGCGGGCAGGGCGGCAAGCGCCTTCGGCACCGCCTTGCCGAACTTTCCCGTCCAGTCGAGGCCGCCGCGCGTCAGAAGGCTCGCCTTGCCGCCGTCGAGGCGGGCCTGAAGCCGGTAGCCGTCGAACTTGATCTCGTGCACCCAGCCGGGGCCGTCGGGAGCCTGCGGCTTCAGCGTCGCAAGCTGCGGCGGCACGAAATCCGGCATCGCCGCCTTCTTCGCGCCTTTGATCCTCACGCCCTCGGCGGGCGCGTCGGCCTTCGCCTTGACGATCCGGCCCGTCTTCGAGGACCAGCCGGGGTACTCGCCCGCGACGTCGGTGACCTTCCGGCCGGTCTTCACCGATTCCGGGCGTTCCTCGAGAATGTCGGGGTCGTCGGCGGTGCGCGCATGGACGTCGTCGCCCTTGATGAGCAGCCAGTTGTCGCGCCGGTCGCGCGGCTTGCGCGCCATGCGGATGAGATGCCAGCGGCCGGCGAGCTTCTCGCCGGCGAGCTCGAATTCCAGATGCCCCTTGGCGAGGCCCTTCTCCGCGTCGCCGACGGGCTTCCACGTGCCGCGGTCCCAGACGATCACCGTGCCGCCGCCATACTCGCCCTTGGGAATGGTGCCCTCGAAGTCGCCATAGTCGAGCGGGTGGTCCTCGACGTGGACGGCAAGCCGCTTCTCGGCCGGTACCAGGCTCGGGCCGCGGGTGACGGCCCAGCTCTTGAGCGCGCCGTCCATCTCCAGCCGGAAGTCGTAGTGCAGCCGGCGGGCATCGTGCTTCTGCACGACGAAGCTGTTGCCCGCAGCGCGCCTGCGCCGGCCGCCCTTCGGCTCTCCGCTCGGTTCCGGCGTGCGGCTGAAGTCGCGCTTCTTCCTGTAGGTGTCGAGCGCCATGCCTCAGCCCGCCTTGCGCCGGGGCGCGGGTTTGGCGGGCTGAG
>JACZJD010000664.1 GCA_014860725.1 Aquamicrobium sp. | reverse complement strand
GCGACACGCCGGCAAGACGCCGCCCGGCGGGCGGCGTCTTGCCGGCGTGTCGCTGCGCTGCCGAAATGCTCATGTCCTCATGCCTGAAAGCTGCCGGTGTTCCATCGTCCGGTTTCCGCGCACGCACCTTCGGGTCCGGTGGGCGCGCGTCCGGCCGGCGGTTCGCCAATTGCACTCCAATATGGTGTTTTTTGGATCAAGGCGAGCCACCGATGCAAGCGCCTCCCGTCAAGGCCCCATACGGGCGCGAAAACCGCCGTGGCGTCCTGCCCCTTCCGGCATCGCCCCGCTTGCACTAAAAGCGACCGTCTGGGGGCCGAGACGACGGAAAGGCGCGCCATGGCAAACCATACCGGGGCAAACCGTGCAGACGACATCATCGACCGCAGGCGGCTGCGCCGCAAGCTGACCTTCTGGCGCATCGCCGCGCTCGTCGTCGCGGCGCTGGCGGTGGCGGCGGCCGCCGCCTTCGCCATGCGCGACGGCATCGGGGCCGGCGACCAGATCGCGCGGGTCAAGATCGAGGGCACCATCACCGAGGACGAGGAGCTGCTGGAGCTCCTGGAGCGCGTCGGCAAGGCCGACCGCGTCAAGGGCGTGATCCTGACCATCGATTCGCCCGGCGGCACCACGGCCGGCGGCGAGGCGATCTACGAGGCGGTGCGCCGGCTGGCCGGGCAGAAGCCGGTGGTGGCGCAGGTCGGCACGCTCGCTGCCTCGGCCGGCTACATGATCGCCAGCGCCACCGACCACATCGTGGCGCGGCAGTCGTCGATCGTCGGCTCGATCGGCGTGCTGGTGCAGTTCCCCGACGTCACCGGGCTGATGGAGATGATGGGCGTCAAGATGGAGGGCGTGAAGTCGTCGCCGCTCAAGGCCGAGCCCTCGCCCTTCACCCCGACCACGGAAGAGGAGCGCGCCATGCTGCGCGCGCTGGTGATGGACAGCTACGACTGGTTCGTCGGGCTGGTCGAGGAGCGCCGGCCGCTCAGCCGCGCCGAGGTGCTCGCCGTGGCCGACGGCTCGATCTTCACCGGCCGGCAGGCGCTCACGCGCAAGCTGGTCGACAGCCTCGGCGGCGAGGAGAAGGCCGTGGAGTGGCTGGCCTCGAAGGGCATCGACGGCGAGCTGGACGTGATCGAGTGGAAGCCGATCCGGCGCGGCGGCGTGCTGTCGCCGCTGTCGGTCGCCGGCGCGATCGGTGCGCTGACCGGCCTCGACCGCATCGGGCCGGAGCTTGCGCGCCGGGCGGGCGCGGAACGCTTGTTCCTTGACGGGCTGTTGTCGGTCTGGCAACCTGACGCCGGCTCTTCCAGAAACTGAAAAAGCACAGATAAAACACCCGCATAGCAGCCCCTGCCTCAACATGGCGCCTGCATGACGGAAACCCCAGACGGCGCGGAGCAACTGCGATGATCAAGTCAGAACTCGTGCAGACGATCGCCAACCGCAACCCGCATCTCTTCCTGCGGGACGTGGAGAACATCGTCAACGCCATCTTCGAGGAGATCACGGAGGCGCTGGCCGCCGGCAACCGCGTCGAGCTGCGCGGCTTCGGCGCGTTCTCGGTCAAGAACCGGCCGGCGCGCATCGGCCGCAACCCGCGCACCGGCGAATCCGTCGAGGTCGAGGAGAAGTGGGTTCCCTTCTTCAAGACCGGCAAGGAGCTGCGCGAGCGCCTCAACACCGACGGCGACCGCTGACCGGAGCCGGCGCAACCGGCCCGTCAACCGGCCCCCACCGCAACCGGCCCCATCGCAACCGGACAGGGACATGCTCAACCGCCTTCTGACCGTCGTGGTCTTCATCCCGCTCGCCATCGTGCTGATCGCGCTGGCGGTGGCCAACCGCGCGCCGGTCGACTTCACGATCGATCCGTTCAACCCGGGCAATCCGGGGCTGACCGTCTCGCTGCCGCTGTTCGTGCTGCTGTTCGCGGCGCTGGCGCTCGGCCTCGTGATCGGCAGCCTCGCCACCTGGTTCCGCCAGGGC
>JACZJD010000663.1 GCA_014860725.1 Aquamicrobium sp. | reverse complement strand
TTTCTGGGCCATGTCGAGCGCACGCGCGTTCTCCTCCACCTCGTCTCGGCGCAGGAGGAGAGCCCGGCCAAGGCCTACAGGACCGTGCGCCGCGAGCTCGAAGCCTACGGCCACGGCCTCGCCGACAAGCCGGAGATCGTCGCGCTCAGCCAGGCCGACACGCTCGACGCCGACACGCGGAAGAAGAAGCTCGCCTCGCTGAAGCGCGCCGCCGGCCGCGCGCCGCTGGTGCTGTCGGCCGTCTCCGGCGAAGGCGTCGAGGAGGCGCTGCGGGCGCTGATCGCCGTGGTCGAGGAGGCACGGAGCGCGGAAGCGCCCGTCGAGGACACGCGGTGGGTGAAATGACGGCCGGTAGAACGACGGGGCGCGCGCTGAAGGACTATCGCCGCATCACGGTCAAGATCGGCTCGGCCCTTCTGGTCGACCGCAAGACCGGGCTGAAGCGCGACTGGCTCGCCTCGCTGGCCGAGGACATCGCCCACCTCGCCCGGGGCGGGGCCGACGTGCTGGTGGTCTCCTCCGGCGCCATCGCGCTCGGCCGCACCATCCTCGGCCTCAGCGCGCGCTCGCTGCGGCTGGAGGAAAGCCAGGCCGCCGCCGCCGTCGGCCAGATCGCGCTCGCCGGCGCCTGGGCCGACGAGCTTTCGGCGCGCGGACTCAAATCCGGACAGGTGCTGGTGACGCTGGGCGACACCGAGGAGCGCCGCCGCTATCTCAACGCCCGCGCCACCATCTCGACGCTCCTGAAGCTCAGGGCCGTGCCGGTCATCAACGAGAACGACACCGTCGCCACCTCGGAAATCCGCTACGGCGACAACGACCGCCTCGCCGCCCGCGTCGCCACCATGATGGGCGCGGACCTTCTGGTGCTGCTCTCCGACATCGACGGGCTCTACACCGCCCCGCCCGCGCTCGATCCCGATGCCGAATTCATCCCCCATGTCGAGCGCATCACGCCGAGGATCGAGGCGATGGCAGGCGCGGCCGCCTCCGAGCTGTCGCGCGGCGGCATGAAGACCAAGCTCGACGCCGGCAAGATCGCGACCGTCGCCGGCACGGCGATGGTCATCACCGCCGGCATGCGCATGAACCCGCTTTCGGCCATCGATCGCGGCGAGCGCGCAACCTGGTTTTCCGCGTCGCCGACCCCGGTGCGCGGCTACAAGACATGGATCGCCGGCAATCTCGAGCCGGCCGGCCGCATCAGCGTCGATGCCGGCGCCGTGCGCGCGCTTCGCGCAGGCAAGTCGCTGCTGCCGGCCGGCGTGACGCTGGTCTCCGGCCGCTTCTCGCGCGGCGACACGGTGGCGATCCTCGATCCGGCGGGCGTCGAGATCGCACGCGGCCTCGTTGCCTACGACGCGGCCGATGCCGTAAGGATCGCCGGGCTGAAGACGGCCGAGATCGAGGCCGTGCTCGGCCACGAGGCCCGCGCGGCCATGGTGCATCGCGACGACATGGTGATGTCGCACACGGTTTCGGCGGAGATCGCCGGGGAGGTTGCTCATGACGAAGCATGACACGACGATCAGAGAAGACGTCGCCGGCCTGATGGCGAAGATCGGCGCCGATGCGCGCGCCGCCGCCCGGCCGCTGGCGCTGGCCACCGCCGAGCGCAAGCATGCGGCGTTGATCGCCATGGCCGAGGCCGTGCGCCGCAACGAGGAGAAGATCCTCGCCGCCAACGCGCTCGACCTCGCCAATGGCGAGAAGGCCGGCCTTTCGCCGGCGATGATGGACCGCCTCAAGCTCACCCCCGATCGCCTGCGCGGCGTCGAGGACGGCATCCGCGCCATCGCGGAGCTGAAGGACCCGGTCGGCGAGGTTATCGCCAGATGGCGGCAGCCGAACGGGCTGGAGATCGAGCGCGTCCGGACGCCGCTCGGCGTCGTCGGGGTCATCTACGAGAGCCGGCCCAACGTGACGGCCGACGCCGGCGCGCTCTGCCTCAAGGCCGGCAATGCCGTGATCCTGCGCGGCGGCTCGGATTCCTTCCACTCCTCGTCGGCGATCCACACCTGCCTCGTCGAGGGGCTGAAGGCGGCCGGCCTGCCGGAAACGGCGATCCAGCTCGTGCCCACCGCCGACCGCGCCGCCGTCGGCGAGATGCTGAAGGGGCTTTCCGGCACCATCGACGTCATCGTGCCGCGCGGCGGCCGGAGCCTGGTCGAGCGCGTGCAGACCGAGGCGCGCGTGCCGGTCTTCGCCCATCTCGAGGGCATCTGCCATCTCTATGTCGACAAGTCCGCCGATCCGGCCATGGCCGTGTCGCTGGCGGTCAACGGCAAGATGCGCCGCACCGGCATCTGCGGCGCGACCGAGACGCTGCTGGTCGACCGCGCCGCGGCCTCGACCCACCTTCTGCCCGTCCTCGACGCCCTCGCCGGGGCGGGCTGCGAGATCCGGGCGAGCGAGGACGTGCAGGCGCTTTTTCCCGATGCCAAGCCGGCCAAGGAAGACGACTGGCGCACCGAATATCTCGACGCCATCATCTCGGTGAAGCTGGTCGACGGCGTCGGCGAGGCGATCGACCACATCGAAAAATACTCCTCACACCACACCGAGGCGATCGTCGCCGAGGACGGCAAGGCGGTGGAGCGCTTCTTCAACGAGATCGATTCCGCGATCCTGATGCACAACGCCTCGACGCAGTTCGCCGACGGCGGCGAGTTCGGCATGGGCGCGGAGATCGGCATCGCCACCGGGCGCATGCATGCGCGCGGGCCGGTGGGCGTGGAGCAGCTGACCTCCTTCAAGTACCGCGTCCACGGCAGCGGCCAGGCGCGGCCCTAGGTGCAGGATGCCGTCGCGCCCCGCTACCTGCGCATGCCGCATGTCGAGCGGCGGATGCAGGTCGGCCTGTTCGGCGGCTCCTTCAACCCGCCGCATGCCGGCCACGCGCTGGTGGCCGAGATCGCGCTACGCACGCTCGGCCTCGACCAGCTCTGGTGGATGGTCACGCCCGGCAACCCGCTGAAGTCCGGAAGCCGGCTCGCCCCGCTCGCCGAGCGCATCGCGCTGTCGGAGCGGGTCGCCGAGGACCCGCGCATCAAGGTCACCGCCTTCGAGGCCGCGTTCCGGGTGCGCTATACCGCCGACACGCTGGCGCTGGTGCGCAAGCGCAACCCCGGCGTCGATTTCGTCTGGATCATGGGCGCCGACAACCTCGCCCAGTTCCACCGCTGGCAGCGCTGGCGCGACATCGCGCTTTCGACGCCCATCGCCGTCATCGACCGGCCCGGCTCGACGCTCGCCTTCGTCTCTTCGGTCTTCGCCAAGACCTTCGACTACGCCCGCATCGACGAGCGCGGCGCGTCGAGGCTCGCACGCACGCGCCCGCCGGCCTGGACCTTCATCCACGGCCCGCGCTCGTCCCTGTCCTCGACGGCGCTCCGCAACGCGGCCGCCGATCGCATGTCTTGAAACGGTCGCACGACTCTGCCTATCTATGGGGTGTCGTGCGCAAGGGTGCGCATGGCGGGCTTGTTCTTGTCGGAAAGGAAAGACACTGGGAACAGCAATACGGAAGAAGGCGGACATCCAGCCTTCGCCGGCCGGGATCAGCGGCGGTGCCGATGTGTCCCGCGCCCTCGACCTCGTCCTTGCCAGTCTGGACGACTCCAAGGCCGAAGACATCGTCTCCATCGACATTCGCGGCAAATCGAGCCTCGGCGACCACATGGTCATCGCCTCGGGGCGCTCGAACCGTCATGTCTCGGCGGTGGCCGACCATCTGATCACGGCGCTGAAGGATGCCGGCCTCGGCTTCCCGCGCGTCGAGGGGCTGGCGGCGGCCGACTGGGTGCTGATCGACGCCGGCGACGTCATCGTCCACGTGTTCCGTCCCGAAGTGCGGGAGTTCTACAATCTCGAGAAGATGTGGCAGGCTCCCGACCTCGAGGAAGGGACCGTGCATTGACCGGGATCGCCTGACGGGCGGAGGCGACGGGTGCGCCTGAGCGTTCATGCCGTGGGCCGGATGAAGGCCGGCCCCGAAAGGGAGCTTGTGGACCGCTATTTCGGCCGCCTCGCCAAGGCCGGGCTGGCTGTCGGGCTCGAGTTCGCCGGCGTCTCGGAGATCGCGGAAAGCCGCGCCCGCGACGCCGCCGAGCGCCGCCGCGAGGAAGCGGCGAGCCTCGCCGGCCACCGCGCCGACGCCGCGCTCTTCCTGCTCGACGAGCGCGGCAGGAACCTCTCCTCCGAAGAC
>JACZJD010000662.1 GCA_014860725.1 Aquamicrobium sp. | reverse complement strand
ACCGACAGCGTCGAGTCGTCCACCGGCGCGCCGTCGGAGATCATCATCAGGATCTTGCGCTGCTCGGGCCGCCCGATCAGGCGGCTGTGCGCCCACAGGAGCGCCTCGCCGTCGATGTTCTCCTTGAGCAGACCCTCGCGCATCATCAGGCCGAGATTGCGCCGCGCGCGCCGCCACGGCGCGTCGGCCGACTTGTAGACGATGTGGCGCAGATCGTTGAGGCGGCCGGGATTGGCGGGCTTGCCGTCCTTCAGCCATTTCTCGCGCGACTGGCCGCCCTTCCACGCCCGCGTGGTGAAGCCGAGAATCTCGACCGAGACGCCGCAGCGCTCCAGCGTGCGCGCCAGGATGTCGGCGCAGGTGGCGGCGACTGTGATCGGCCGGCCGCGCATCGAGCCGGAATTGTCGATCAGCAGCGTCACCACCGTGTCGCGGAACTGGGTGTCGCGCTCCCACTTGAAGGAGAGCGGCTGCATCGGGTCGATGACCACGCGCACGAGGCGCGCGGTGTCGAGCACGCCCTCCTCGAGGTCGAAGTCCCACGAGCGGTTCTGCTGCGCCATCAGGCGGCGCTGCAGCCGGTTGGCGAGCCGGCCGACGATGCCCTGGAGGTTGGCGAGCTGCTTGTCGAGGAAGGCGCGCAGGCGGTCGAGCTCCTCCTCGTCGCACAGCTCCTCGGCGCCGACGGTCTCGTCGAAGGCGGTCGTGAAGACCTTGTAGTCCATCTCCTTCGACAGGTTGGCGAAGGGGTTGTCCTGCCGCCGCGCCTCGCCGGGGGTCTCGGCGTCGGCGTCCTCGTCCTCGGCATAGTCGTCGGCCGAGGCGTCGGCGGCCTCGCTCTCGCCCGTCTCCTGCTCGTCGGCGGAGGCGTCAGCCTCCTCGGACTGCGACGGCTCGGAGCCCTTGTCGTCCTCGCCGCCGTCCTCGCTGTTCTCCTCGCCCTGCGGCTGGTCGGCCTCGTCGTCCTCGGATTCCTGCTCCTGCTGGTCCTCGGCCAGCTCCTCGGCCATGTCCATGGAGACGAGCATGTCGCGCACCACGCGGGCGAAGGCCTGCTGGTCGTCGAGCTTGCCGGCGAGCCCGTCGAGGTCGGGGCCGGCCTTGTCCTCGATCCAGCCGCGCCACAGATTGACGACCTGCTCGCCCGATTTCGGCGCCGTCCGGCCGGTCAGCCGCTCGCGCACCATGAGCGCCACGGCCTCCTCCAGCGGCGCATCGGCGCGGTCGGTGACGGAGGCGAGGTTGGCGCGGGCGTAGCGGTCCTCAAGCATATGGCCGATATTGTCGGCGACGCCGAGCATGGCGCGCGCGCCGATCGCCTCGACGCGGGCCTGCTCGACCGCGTCGAAGATGGCGCGGGCCTGCTGGCCCTCGGGCGCGAGCTTCACGTGCAGGCGCGGATCGTGGCGGGCGCGGCGCAGCGCCATCGAATCGCCCAGCCCGCGCGTGACGGCGACATCCTGCGGCGTCGGCTTCTTCGGCAGCTCGGGCAGGCGCACGCGCTCGGCCGCGATGCCGGGCTTCTCCTTGGAGAAGGCGACCTCCAGCGCGCCGTCGCCGGCGATCGCGCGCACGCACACCGTGACCGCGCGCTTGAACGCGTCGGCATCGCCGCCCTTGACGGGCCGGTCGCGGACGTTGTCGCCGGGCTTGGCCACGAGATGCTACCCCAGCGCGATGTTGGCGGCGCTCTCCGGCAGCTCCTCGCCGAAGGCGCGCTGGTAGAACTCGGCCACGACCGAGCGCTCCAGCTCGTCGCACTTGTTGAGGAAGGTGAGCCGGAAGGCGAAGCCGACATCGGCGA
>JACZJD010000661.1 GCA_014860725.1 Aquamicrobium sp. | reverse complement strand
CGCTGGCGCTGGCCGCCGGAAAGCTGGTTCGGATAGCGGTTCTCCAGCCCCGAGAGCTGGACGAGGTCGAGGAGCTCCAGCGCCCTGCGGCGGATTTCGCGCCGCGGCGGGCGGGTGGCGCGCGGCCGCACCTTGAGCCCGAAGCCGATATTGTCGGCGACGCTCATGTGGCGGAAGAGGGCGTAGTGCTGGAAGACGAAGCCGACATTGCGCTCCTGCACCGATTTGCGCGAGGAGTCCTCGTCGCCGAAGAGGATGGTGCCTTCCGTCGGGAAGTCGAGGCCGGCGATGAGCCTGAGCAGCGTCGTCTTGCCGGAGCCGGACGGGCCGAGCAGCGCGATCAGCTCGCCCGAGCGGATGTCGAGCGAGACGTCGTGCAGGGCGGCGAAGCGGTCGAACTCCTTGCGGACGTTGACGACTTTGAGTTCCATGTCTTTGCGTTCCCGATGGTCAGTGGCCGGTGCCGGAGGGCGGAAGGGTCAGTGGCCGGGTGGGGTTAATGGCCGGGGCCGGTGGCGTGATCGCGCCCGTAGACTCGTTCGAGCAGCGCCTTGAGCACCAGCGTTATCAGCGCCAGCAGGGCAAGCAGCGACGCGACGGCGAAGGCGGCGACGAAGTTGTATTCGTTGTAGAGGATCTCGACGTGGAGCGGCATGGTGATGGTCTCGCCGCGCAGGCGGCCGGAGACGACCGAGACCGCGCCGAACTCGCCCATGGCGCGGGCGTTGCACAGAAGCACGCCGTAGAGCAGGCCCCATTTGATGTTGGGTAGGGTGACGTAGCGGAAGGTCTGCCAGCCGCTGGCGCCGAGCGAGATCGCGGCCTCCTCGTCGCCGGTTCCCTGCGCCTGCATCAGCGGGACCAACTCGCGCGCCACGAAGGGAAAGGTGACGAACATGGTGGCCAGCACCACGCCCGGCACCGCGAACAGCACCTGCAGCCCCCACGAGTTGAGGACGGGACCGAGGAAGCTGCCCGATCCGAACAGCAGGATGTAGACCAGCCCGGCGATGACCGGCGAGACCGAGAAGGGCAGGTCGATCAGCGTGATCAGGAACGACTTGCCCTTGAACTCGAACTTGGCGATGGCCCAGGCCGCGGCGACGCCGAAGATGCAGTTCAGCGGCACGGCGATGGCGGCGACGAGCAGGGTGAGGCGCACGGCCGACAGCGCGTCCGGGTCGGAGATGGCCTCGAAGGCGACCTGCCAGCCGCGCCGCAGCGCCTCGCTGAACACGGCGATGAGCGGCAGGAAGAGGACGAGGGCGAGGAAGGCGAGGGCGACCGCGATCAGCGTCCAGCGGACGAGCGGGTGCTCGATGGTGGGGTCGCGGAAGCGCGGCGCATGGCCGGCGCGGCCATGGTGGCCGACGCCGAGGAACAGGCTATCCGTCATGGCCGAACCTCTTTCTGCTCCACGCCTGGATCAGGTTGATGGCGAGCAGGACGACGAAGGCCAGCACCAGCATGATCGCCCCGATGGCGGTGGCGGCGGGATAGTTGAACTCCTCCAGACGGATATAGATCAGGAGCGGCGCGATCTCCGAGACGTAGGGGATGTTGCCGGCGATGAAGATGACGGAGCCGTATTCGCCGACGGCGCGCCCGAAGGAGAGCGCGAGGCCGGTGAGGATGGCGGGGACGAGGCCGGGCAGGATGACGCGCAGCACGGTCTGGAAGCGGCTTGCGCCGAGCGTGGCGGCCGCCTCCTCGACCTCGCGGCTGATCTCCTCCATCACCGGCTGCACCGTGCGTACCATGAAGGGCAGGCTGACGAAGACCAGCGCGATGACGATGCCGGCCGGCGTGTAGGCGATGCGGACGCCGTGAGGCTGGAAATACTGGCCGACCCAGCCGGTCGGGGCGTAGATCGCGGTGAGCGCGATGCCGGCGACGGCCGTCGGCAGCGCGAAGGGCAGGTCGACGGCCGCATCGACGATGCGGCGGCCGGGGAAGCGGTAGCGCACCAGCACCCAGGCGACGAGCACGCCGAAGACGGCGTTGATGGCCGCCGCGACACCGGCGGTCCAGAAGCTGGTCCTGAGCGCGCCGATCAGGCGCGGGTCGGTCGCCAGCCGCCAGAACTCGTCCCAGCCCAGCGCGGCCGAGCGCCAGCCGATGCCGGCCAGCGGAATGAGAACGATCGCGCTGAGATAGAATATGGCGAAACCGAGCGTCAGCCCGAAGCCGGGAATGACGCTCGGTTGCTTCCATTGCCATCGCACCGTCGAGGGTGAGGCAAGGCTCATCGATTACTGCCCCGGCTGGTAGATCTTGTCGAAGACGCCGCCGTCGCCGAAGAACTCCGGCTGCACCTTGGCCCAGCCGCCGAGGTCGTCGATGGTGACGAGCTCGAGGTCGGGGAAGCGTTCGAGCTCGGCCGGATCGACGCCCTCCGTGCTGAAGGGGCGATAGTAGTTCTTGGCCGCGATGTTCTGGCCGACCTCGGAATAGAGATACTCCAGATAGGCCGTCGCCACCTCGCGCGTGCCCTTGGCGTCGACATTGGCGTCGACCACGGCGACCGGCGGCTCGGCCAGGATCGACAGCGACGGCACGACGATGTCGAAGGCGTCCGGCCCCAGCTCCTCGATGGCGAGGAAGGCCTCGTTCTCCCAGGCGAGCAGCACGTCGCCGATGCCGCGCTGGACGAAGGTGGTGGTGGAGCCGCGCGCAGCCGGGTCGAGCACCGGCACGTGGCGGTAGAGGTCGCCGACGAACTGCGTCGTCTTCTCCACGTCGCCGCCGAACTCCTTCAGCCCCCAGGCCCAGGCGGCGAGGAAGTTCCAGCGCGCGCCGCCCGACGATTTCGGGTTGGGCGTGATGACCTCGACGCCCTCCTTCACCAGATCGCCCCAGTCGAGAAGGTTCTTGGGATTGCCCTTGCGCACCAGGAACACGATGGTCGAGGTGTAGGGCGAGTTGTTGTTGGCGAGCGTGCCGCGCCAGTCCTCGCGGATCTTGCCGGTCGCCTTGACGATCGCGTCGATGTCGGCTTCGAGCGCCAGCGTCACGACGTCCGCCTCGAGGCCGTCGATCACCGCGCGCGCCTGCTGCCCGGAGCCGGAATGCGTGTTCTGGATGCGGATCGTCTCGCCCTTCGTCTCCTGCCAGTGCTGCGCGAACGCGGTATTGAATTCGCGATAGAGTTCGCGGGTCGGATCGTAGGAGACGTTGATGATCGTCTGCTGGGCATGGGCAGGCACCAGACCGGCGAACTGAGTCGATGCGGTCAGGACTGCTGCGAAAAGGATAGATCTGCGACTGAACATGTCTGCTGCCTCCGTTTGACGCGCCCCATGCTAATCATGTTGGCCGGATCGGAAACGCAGACTCGATCTAAACTTCGCAGCGCCGCAGAACGACCGTTCCAATCCGTAGCCCATCGGCGACAGAATTCCCGTGCGCCGGCAATGGTTCCGGCCGCCTGCCTGCCGACGAGGCATCTCGTTCCCTTCTTCCCTGCGCAACCCTGCGGGCCTGGCGCTTCGCCGCGAAGCGATCACGTCCCGAAGCCGTTGCGACCGGCAAAGCATACATCGCCGTCCTGCGATCGTGAAACGGAAAGACGTCGCAGCCCGAGGGCGCATTCGTCCAATGTCTTGAACGCGGCGTTTTCGCGAGCGGACGAAAGCGACCGGGAGGCCCGGCGGCAGCCTTGCGGCGGCCGCGGACGCGGCGTAGCTGATGATCACGACGCCGCTCCCAGGCGCCACAGAGATACGGAGACGGGACATGAACACCGCGATGCAGATGCAGCCGATGATGATGAACGGCATGATGCCCATGATGGGCAACATGGGCATGAACCCCATGATGATGGGCATGATGCCGATGACGGGCGGCATGCCCATGAACATGCCCATGAACCAGATGATGATGAACGGCATGATGCCGATGGGCATGATGATGCCGATGATGATGTGCAGGATGACCTGCAAGATGACCGCCAACGGCATGGTCTGCGAGATGATGCCGATGGACGACATGTCGAAGTACATGTTCATGGAGTGCTGCAAGCAGATGACCGCGATGATGGGCAACGGCATGCCCATGATGATGATGTGCGGCGGCATGGGCATGATGGGCCGCATGGCCTGACCGGCCGCCCACCGGCCACCTTGGCAACCGCGACACGAGGGCCGGTTCGCCGGCCCTTTTCTTCAGGGATGCGGCTCAGCCGATCGTTTCGACATAGGTCATGACCAGATAGGCCATGGCCTCCTGATCGCCGAGATTGTGGTAGCTGTGCGGCACGTCGGCCTCGAAGACGATGGCGTCGCCTTCGCCCAGCCGGTGCGGCGGCTCCCGGCCGGCGCGTATCTCGATCTCCCCCTTCGCCACCACGATGTTCTCGACCGTGCCCGGCGCGTGCGCGTCGGCGCGCTCGATATGGCGCGCGGCGAGCCTGAGCTCGTAGAACTCGACCTTGCGTTCCGAATCGAAGGGGAAGAGCGCCCGCGTCGTGAAGCGCCCGTCGCGCGAGGCGAGGATCTTGGCGTCCGCCCGCCGCAGCACCACCGTGCCGTGGTCCTTCTGGCCGTCGAGCAGGGTGGCGAAGGGCACGCCGAGCGCGGTCGCGATCTTCCACAACAGGCTGATGGTCGGCGCGCTCTTGCCGGTCTCGATCTGGCTGAGCATCGCCCGGCTGACGCCGGATATCTTCGCCAGCCGTTCGAGCGAATGGCCCTGGCGTGTGCGCAGCCGCTTCAGGTTCTGGCCGAGCAGGACGGGAAGGTCGTACTCGCCGTTGGGAAAGCCCGACTCGTCGGTGTTGGTCAGCCCCGCCACGGCCGGATCAGCCCTGGCCGGCAGGGTTTCCGATGAAGAAGACCGGAGCGAACCACACCGGCACGAACATCATTGCCGGCTGCAGGGCCGGCTGCAGGAACGTCTGCTCATGGGCGTGGGCCGCGGCGCGATCCTGAATCATCTCGGCCCGCCGCATCCTGCGACGTTCCTCGAAGTCGATGATCTGCGCCGTCTGGGCTGCCATCATGCACCTGCCACGCTCTGAACCTTCCTTCCAGTCTAGCGGAGCAGCGCACCCGGAACAGAAAACCGGCACCGAATTTCCCGGGCGCACGAGAAAAGGATTCTACGCGCGGGCGTGGCGTGAAACGGCCCGTGACGACGTGTCCGTCATCGGGTCGATGCGGGGACATCCTCGCCTCCGGGCGGGGCGGACGGGCGCTGCCGTTCGCCGACGCTCTCGTCCTTGTCGCAAGCAGGAAGAAATTTCCCCCTCGCCGCCGAACATTGAAATCGCCCGGCTTTGCCTGACGCGGCGCTCGGCTATCGTGAGGGCCTGAACCGTCTGCCGACGCAGGCGCGGGGAATTCGACAAACGGCGCATCAGGCTGCCGGGCGGGGTTTTGCACCTTGCCGGCAGGGCTGGCCGCCATTGCCCGAACGACCCGGCCGCGAAGGCGGGCCGAAGCGAAACCGCCGCCCATCCTCCCGGGCGGCCAGACCGTCACTCCCGAGCATCCCGATCCATGAGGAAGAAAATGAAGTTCAAGATTCTGGGCCTCGCCGCCGCGCTGGCGGTGTCTCTTTCGGCCCATGCGCAGGCCGACACGATCAAGATCGGCGTCGTTTCCGGCGCCTATGCCGATTCCATCGAGGCCCTGGTGCCCGAGGCGAAGGAAGCGGGCATCGACCTCGAGCTGGTCGAGTTCACCGACTGGACGACGCCGAACATCGCGCTCGACGCCGGCGACATCGACGTCAACTACTTCCAGCACCGGCCGTTCCTCGACAACGCCATCGCCGACCGCGGCTACAAGCTCACCGACGTCGGCGCCGGCATCCTCGCCAATATCGGCCTCTACTCGCTCAAGCACGACAGCTTCGACAAGATTCCCGAGGGCGGCTCGGTCGCCATAGCCAACGACCCGGTCAACCAGGGTCGCGGCCTGCTGCTGATCGAGAAGGCCGGGCTGATCAAGCTGCGCGAGGGCGTCGGCTTCCAGGGCACGCTCGACGACATCGTCGAGAACCCGAGGAAGCTGACCTTCACCGAGGTCGAGGGGCCGCAGCTCGTCCGCGTCACCGGCGACGTCGACCTGGCGCTGGGCTATCCGCACTTCATCGCCGCCTCGGGCGCGTTCGATCCCGGCTCCGGCCTGATCTATTCCGGCATCGACGACGACCGCTTCGCCATCATCTTCGCCGTGCACGAGAACAAGGCGGAAGACCCGCTGCTGAAGCGCCTGGTCGAGCTCTATTACAACTCGCAGGCCGTGCGGAAGCAGGTGCACGAATCCTACCACTCCAACGACAAGCTCTACACGCTGACATGGCTGCATTGAGTGTCGCGCTCGCCTCCGCCGCGATCCACGAGGTCGTCGCGGAGGCCCCGCCGGCGGCGCTGACCCGCGAAACGGTCCGCGCCGGATCGGTCGTCTTCGAGGGACTCGGCAAGACCTACCGTTCCTCCGCCGGCACCGTGCGGGCGCTCGAAGGCATCAGCCTCGAGATTCCCGCCGGGCGCATCTACGGCATCATCGGCCGCAGCGGCGCGGGGAAGTCGAGCCTCATCCGCACCATCAACCGGCTGGAGGAGCCGACCGAAGGCCGCGTTCTGGTCGACGGGCAGGACATCGCCGGCTACGACGAGACGGCGCTGGTGGCCTTGCGCCGGCGCATCGGCATGATCTTCCAGCACTTCAACCTGCTGTCGGCGAAGACGGTGCGGCAGAATGTCGGCCTGCCGCTGCTGGTAGCCGGCGTGCCGAGGAAGCAGATCGCCGAGCGGGTGGACGAGGTGCTGGCGCTCGTTGGGCTGGAGGGCAAGCACAGCACCTATCCGTCGCGGCTCTCCGGCGGCCAGAAGCAGCGCGTCGGCATCGCCCGCGCGCTGGTCCACCGGCCGGAGATCCTGCTGTGCGACGAGGCGACCTCGGCGCTCGATCCCGAGACGACCCTGTCGATCCTGCAACTGCTCAGGGACATCAACCGCAAGCTCGGCCTGACGGTCATCCTCATCACGCACGAGATGAGCGTCATCCGCGAGATCTGCGACGACGTGCTGGTGCTGGAACAGGGCCGCATCGCCGAGGAAGGCCCGGTCTGGCGGGTCTTCGGCGCGCCGCGCCACGATGCGACGCGGGCGCTGCTGCAGCCGCTCGACCGCGACATTCCCGAGGACATCGCCGCGCGCCTGCGGCCGGAGCCGGTCGCGGGCGGCGAGGTGGTGCTGGAGCTGCGCTACACCGGGCAGGAGGGCGGCGAGCCCGACCTTGCCCGCATCGCCGCGGTGGCGAGCGGCCCGGTGCGTCTCCTCCACGGCTCGGTGGACCGGATTCAGGGCCACACGCACGGCCGCCTGCTCGTCGCGGCCGCCTCCCTGCCGGCCGCCGGCATCGACGCGCTCCGTGCGCAGCACCCCAATGCGAGGATCGTGGGCTATGTCTCCGGCAATGTATGACCGCCTCTGGCAGGCGCTGCTCGACACCGTCCACATGGTCGGGGTCTCGGCGCTGATCGCGCTCGTCGCCGGCATCCCCATCGCGGTCTTCCTCGTGGTTTCCGCGCCGGGCGGCTTCTTCGAGGCGCCGCGCCTCAACCGCGCCGTGGGCGCGGTGGTCAACGGCTTCCGCGCCACGCCGTTCATCGTGCTCCTGGTCGCGCTGCTGCCGCTGACGCGGCTGGTGACGGGCACGACCATCGGCGTGTGGGCGGCCATCGTGCCGCTGTCGATCAGCGCGACGCCGTTCTTCGCCCGCATCGCCGAGGTCAGCCTGCGCGAGGTCGACAAGGGGCTGATCGAGGCGGCGCAGGCCATGGGCTGCCGCAAGTGGCACATCGTCCGCCACGTCCTGCTGCCCGAAGCGCTGCCGGGCATCGTCGGCGGCTTCACCATCACCGTCGTGACGATGATCGGCGCGTCGGCCATGGCCGGCGCGGTCGGGGCGGGCGGCCTCGGCGACATGGCGATCCGCTACGGCTACCAGCGTTTCGACACCACCGTGATGGCGGTGGTGATCGTCGTGCTCATCGCCATGGTCACCGTCGTCCAGTTCGTCGGCGACTGGACGGTGCGGCGGCTGCGCAACCGCTGAGCGAGGCAGCGATGACGATGGCCACGCTTCGCATCGGCGGCTCCACCGCAGCGGGCGCGGGCCGCGATCTGCCCCGGCCGGCATGGCGCAGGATGCGGCCCCTCGCCGGAACCGTCGCCTCCTGCGTCGGCCTGGCACTGTCGGCGGGCGTGACGCTGGGTCTGGTGTTCGGCGCGTTCTGACGGGCGGACCCCGCGCCGCCGCAGCGGCCTTTGCCGGCGTCGGCCGGCATGCTGGTAGGCCCGCCCCGGCGAGAAAAAGACTTGCTGCATCGTCGCAAGATTAGATGCCTGTTCCTTAAGTCACGGCGGGCGCCGTCTATCCTCGGTACATGGCGGAAACAGTCCTCCCAAGATTGCCCGACCATCGAACGAAATGTGCAGGAGATCATCATGACATCCATTCTCAAGGCCGGCTTCGGCTGGGCGAGGACCGTCACGGCGACCGTGGCGGTTGCCGCGGCGCTCGTCTCGACGGGCGCGCAGGCCGGACCGACGCTCGAGCGCATCACCCAGCGCGGCGCGATCAAGGTCGGCGTCGGCACCACGCCCGGCTTCTTCTCGCCGGATTCGAGCGGCCGCTGGCAGGGCTTCTTCATCGACTACGGCCGCGCGCTCGCCATCGCCGTGTTCGGCGACCCGGAGAAGGTCGAGTTCACCTCGTCCTCGCCGCAGCAGCGCCTGCCGGCGCTCCAGGCCGGCGAGTTCGACGTGCTATTGTCGGGCGTCACCATCACCGTCACCCGCGCCTTCCAGCTCGGCTTCCACTTCGGACCGACCATCTTCTACGACGGCCAGGGCATCCTCGTGCGCAAGGACCTCGGCGTCGAGACGGCCGCCGATCTCGACGGCGCCACCATCGGCATCCAGAGCGGCACCACCGGCGAATTGAACATCGCCGACTTCTTCCGCAAGACCGGCCATTCCTTCACCCCGGTGACCATCGAGGACACGAGCGAGTTCATCGCCGCGCTCGAATCCGGCCGCGTCGACGCCATCACGCAGGATTCGTCCGACCTCGTCGGCAAGCTCACCCAGCTCAAGAAGCCCGACGACTACGTGCTGCTGCCCGAGCGCCTGTCGAAGGAGCCGCTCGCGCCTGCCATCGCCGGCGGCGACGACCGCTGGCTCGAGATCGTCAACTGGACGGTCAACGCCACCATCCAGGCCGAGGAATGGGGCATCACCAGCCAGAACGTCGACGACTTCCTCGAGAGCGACGACCCGGCGATCCAGCGTTTCCTCGGCGTCGATCCCTCGCTCGGCCAGGCCATCGGCCTCGACCCGAAATGGGCCTACACCATCATCAAGACGGTCGGCAATTACGGCGAGATCTTCGAGCGCCACCTGACGCCGCTCGGCTGGGAGCGCGGCTACAACAGCCTGTGGACCGACGGCGGCCTGCTCTACTCGCCGCCGTTCCGCTGAGGCGGGGCCGCAAGGCGCCATGGCTTCCCTCGACGACAGCGCACCGGGCCTCCGCAGGCCCGGTGCTTTCGGCAGGATCGCGGGCTGGTGGGGCCCGCGGCCGCTGGCGCAGGTCGCGGTCGTCCTCCTGACCGTCGCCCTGTTCTACGTGCTCGGCCACAGCGTCGCCGCCTCGATGGCGCGCGTCGGCATCAGCCCCGGCTTCGACTTCCTCGGCCGCTCGGCCAATTTCGAGATCGGCGAGCAGGCGATAGCCTTCCGCGCCGGCGACACCTATGCCCGCGCCATGGCCGTCGGCCTTGTCAACACGCTCAAGGTGGCGTTGATCGGCTGCGTGCTGGCGACGGTGCTGGGCGTCGCCCTCGGCATCGCCGGGCTTTCCGGCAACCTGCTCCTTGCCGGGCTGGTGCGCTGGTACGTCGAGATCGTGCGCAACACGCCGCTGCTCCTGCAGCTCTTCTTCTGGATCTCGCTCGCGCAGTCCTTCCCGCCGCCCAGGCAGGCGCTGTCGGCGTTCGACGCCTTCTTCCTGACCAATCGCGGCGTCTTCGTTCCGGGCCTCGTCGTCGAGGGCGCATCCACCGCGACATGGAGCGGTCTTCTCCTCGTGCTCGCCGGCTTCATCGTCGGCGTCGTCCTGCTGGTGCGGCGCGCGCGCCTCGGCATCGCCCGGTTCGCGGTGCTTGCCCTCGTCGCGTTCGCCGCCGGGCTTGTGGTTTTCCGGCTCACCGGTGCGAGCGCGTCGTTTCAGGTCCCGGCGCTCGCCGGCTTCAACATCCGTGGCGGCTGGAGCCTGTCGCCCGAATTCGCCGCGCTGCTCACCGGCCTGACCGTCAAGTTCTCGGCCTCCATCGCCGAGATCGTGCGCGCCGGTATCGAGTCCGTGAAAGAAGGCCAGTGGGAGGCGGCGCGTGCGCTCGGCCTCCACGACGGCCAGATCATGCGCCTGATCGTGCTGCCGCAGGCGCTCAGGG
>JACZJD010000660.1 GCA_014860725.1 Aquamicrobium sp. | reverse complement strand
GGGAGGCGCCGATGCTGCGGCGAGGATTGAGCGAGGACATCGGGTTCTGCTGCACGAGCTGGATGGCGCGGCGGTGGACGAGCTGGCGGCGCGCCGGCAGCGCCTCGCCGCGCAACAGGATCTCGCCCTCGCTCGGCGGGTAGATGCCCAGCACCATGTTGGCGACCGTGCTCTTGCCGGAGCCGGATTCGCCGACGATGGCGAGGCACTCGCCCTCCTCGACGTCGAGCGACACGTTCTCCACCGCGCGCACCTCGCGGCTGCCGAGCGTGAAGACCTTGGAGACGGAGCGCAGGGACAGAAGATGGGTCATTTCGCCTCCTCCGGCTCCTCGCAGCCCTCGTGCACCACGAGCGGCGCGAAATAGTCCTCCGACACGTCCTCGATCTCGGGGATGCCGCCGCCGGTGATGCGCGGCACGGCGCGCAGCAGCGCCCGCGTGTAGGGGTGGCGGGGATCGGCGAAGAGGTCGTCGGCCATGCCGTGCTCGACGATCCGCCCCTTGTAGATGACGTAGACGCGGTCGGCGAACTCGCGCACCACGCCGAGATTGTGCGAGATGAACAGCACCGAGGTGTTGTGCTGCTCGACCAGGCGGCGCATCAGCCGGAGCGTCTGCGCCTGCACCGTCACGTCCAGCGCCGTGCCGGGCTCGTCGGCGAGCAGCAGCGACGGCTCGTTGGCCAGCGCCATGGCGATCATGACGCGCTGGTTCATGCCGCCGGAGAGCTGGAACGAGTAGGACGACAGCACCCGGCCGGGCTCGGAAATGGCGACGTCGGCCAGCGCCTGCTCCGCGCGGCGGCGAGCCTCCTCGCGGCCTATCCCCGGCTCGCCGCGGCGCAGCACCTCGCGGAACTGCGTCTCGATCGTGTAGACCGGGTTGAGCGAGGAGGTCGGGTCCTGGAAGATCATCGACATCCTCGTGCCGCGCAGCCCGGCCCGCTCGCGGGCCGCAAGGCGCGACAGGTCGCGGCCCTCGAACTCGACCAGGCCGGAGACGCGGGCGCTGCGGTTCTCCTGCAGGAGCCCGAGCACGATGCGCGCCGTCACCGACTTGCCCGAGCCGGATTCGCCGACCAGCGCCACGCGCTCGCCCTGCCGCACATGCAGCGAGATGCCGTGCAGCACCTCGGTGGTGCCCGCCCAGCCGCGGAAGCCGAGCGCAAGATCGCGGATGCGAAGGGTGGGGACGCTCATTGGTCGCTCCCGAGGATTTCGCGCAGCGCGTCGCCGAGGAGGTTGAAGCCGAACACGGCGACGAGGATCGCAAGGCCGGGGAACACCGTCATCCACCACGAATCCGGCAGGTAGGTCGCGCCCTCTGCCACCATCGAGCCGAGGTCGGGCGTCGGCGGCTGCACCCCGAGGCCGAGGAAGGAGAGCGACGAGGCGATCAGGATGACGAAGCCGAGGTCGAGCGTCATCTTGGTCAGGATCGACGGCACGCAGTTGGGCAGATCTCGCGGAAGATGACGTGCAGCCGCGACGCGCCGATGATCTCGGCGGCGAGCACGTAGCCCTCCTCCTTTTCGGCCCGGGTGATGTTGTAGACGAGGCGCGTGTACCACGGCCACCACATCGCCGTGACCGCGAGCATGCCGTTGGTGAGCGTCGGCTCCAGCACGCCCATGATCGACATGGCCAGCACCAGCGGCGGGATCGACAGGAAGACGTCGGTGACGCGCATCAGCGCATATTCGGTCCAGCCGCCGAGATAGCCGGCGACCAGCCCGACGGTGACGCCGATCGGCACGGCGATGGCCAGCACCACGGCGCCCAGCACCAGCGAGATGCGGAAGGCGTAGAGGATGCGGCTGAAGATGTCGCGGCCGACGAGGTCGGTGCCGAAGATGTAGGGCCATCCCGGCGGGCGGTTGAAGTTGGCGAAGTCGACCACGGCGCCGCGATGCTCGGGGAACGGCGCGATGAAATCGGCGAAGACCGCCGACAGCACCACCGCGGCGACGAGGCCGAGGCCGAGCAGCGACAGCGGGTTGCGCAGGAGGATGTGGAAGGTGCGCCGCATCGCCTCAGGCCCTCTGCGAATAGCGGATGCGCGGGTTGATCCAGGCCGTGAGCAGATCGACGATGATGTTGACGATCAGGAACAGGGCCGAGATGCACAGCACCGTGCCGACGATGGCGTTGAGGTCCTTGCGCAGGATGACGGCGACGCCGTAGCGCGACAGGCCCGGCCACGCGAAGACCGCCTCGACCAGGAAGGCGCTGCCGAGCATGGCGGCGAAGTCGAGGCCGATGATCGTCATCGACGGGATCATCGACGGGCGGAAGGCGTAGCGGCGGGCGATGCGCCGCTCGGGGAAGCCGTAGGAGCGCGCCATCTCGATATAGGGCCGGTCGTAGGTCTCGACCATGTTGGCGCGCGTCAGCCGCGCGGCCTGGCCGATCCCGGACAGGGCGAGCGCGAAGGCCGGCAGGACGAGGTGCCAGGCGGCGTTGCCGAAGGCGCGCAGGTTGCCGGCGGCGAGCGTGTCGACCAGCAGGAAGCCGGTGACGGAGGGCACCGAATAGGCGTTGGAGATCCGCCCGGCGATCGGGAACAGCGGCAGGAAATAGGCGAAGAGCAGCATCAGGATCACCGCCCACACGAAGGCGGGCGCCGAGACGCCGAGCAGCGAGACGAGGCGGATGGCGTTGTCGATCCAGCTGTTGCGGTAGCGTGCCGACACGACGCCGAGCGGCAGGCCGATCAGGATCATCATCAGCCCGGCGACGAGGATTAGCTCCAGCGTGGCCGGCAGGAACTGCGCGATGTCGCGCATCACCGGCCGGTTGGTGTAGAGCGACACGCCGAGATCGCCGCGCGAGAGGTCGGCGATGAAATGGCCGTACTGCACCGGCAGCGGCTGGTCGAGATGCAGCCGCTCGCGCAGGCTCTGCACCTGCTCGGCGGTCGCGTTCGGCCCGAGCGCGATGCGGGCGGGGTCGCCGGGGATGACCCGGGCGATGAAGAAGACCAGCATGGAGACGCCGATCAGCACGATGACCGACGTGACCAGCCGCTTCGCGAGCATGCGAAGGACAGCAGACATGGGCTTTCCACCACTTCTTGCCCGGACCGGCGGCGGTTGCGCCGGTCCGGCGGTGCGGCCGGGCTATTGCCCGGTCATCTCCATCAGGCGGAACGAGAAGCCCATCCCGTCGAGCCCGAACGCCTTCTCCGGCTCGCTGAGCGCCGGAACCCGGACGCGGTTGCTGGCCGCGAAGATCGACTGCCGGTCGTAGCCGAAGATGGTCGGGGCAAGCTCCATCAGCCGGTCGTTCAGCGCGCGATAGGCCGCCTCGCGCCCCTCGTCGGTGGTCTCGGTGCGGCCGCGCTCGAGATGCTCGTCCACCTGCTCGTCGTTGAGATATTCCGGCGACTGCCAGGTACCGGCGGACGAGGAGTGGTACATCGCGTAGAGCAGCGTGTCGGGGTCGCCCGTCACCGCGTTGACGAAGATCTGCGACACGTGCGGCGTGTTCTGCGGGTTGGTGACGAGGTCGGTGTAGAGCGCCCACGGCACCCGCCTGATCTCGGACTTGAAGCCGAGCTCGGCGAAGTTGGACTGCATCAGCAGCGCGAAGCGCTCCTCGATCGGCACCTCGGCGATCCACGACAGTTCGAGCGTGAAGTCGGCCGGGTCGTGCTGGCACGCCGCGAGATGCTCCCTCGCCGCATCCATGTCGCGCACCAGAATCCGGTCGGCCGGATTGGCGCCGTACATGCCGACCGGGATCGCGCCCGTCGCCGGGCTTCCCTGCGCGACGTCGCCGGTGATGGCGACCATCTGGACCGCCGCGCCGTAGTCGAACGCCTTCGACAGGGCGAGGCGGCAGTTGACGTCGTCGAGCGGCGCCTTGGTCGTGTTCAGCTTGATGTAGAACGCGCCGCCGCCGCTCTCCTTGAGGAACTGCGCGCCGGTGCCGGCGATCGAGCGCATGACCTCCGGCGGCAGCCATTGCGAGGAGATGTCGTGCTCGCCCTGGGCGATCAGCGTGCGCACGGTCGCCGCCTCGAGGCCGTAGCGCAGGCGTACCCGGTCGGGGGCCGCTTCCGGCACGCCGAGGAAATAGTCGGCGTTCTTCTCCATCACCGTCTCTTCCTGCGGGTTGTGCGACACCACCGTATAGGCGCCGGTGCCGGCGCTGTTGGCCGACAGGAAGGCCTGGCCCCAGTCACCCATCTCGCCGTCGCCCGCGCCGAGATTCTCCGTCACCAGCTTCTTGTCGACGACGGGCAGCCGCACCAGCGAGGCGATGAACGGGGAATAGGGCTTGTCGAGGCTGAAGCGCACGGTGCGCTCGTCCACGGCCTGGGCGCCCGTCACGTTGTCGAACAGGAAGGAGAGGCCGGCGCCGAGCGCCTTCATCCGCTCGAAGGAGAAGACGACGTCCTCGGCGGTCAGCGGATTGCCGCTCCTGAACCGGACGTCGCCGCGCAGCGTGACGACGTAGTCGTTGCCGTCCACCTCCCAGCTTTCGGCGAGGTGCGGCGCATAGCCGGGCCCGCCCTGCACCGGCAGAACGAGCGTGTCGTAGACGTTGAACATCAGCAGGGAGTCGGCATAGTCCGACGCCTTTGCCGGATCGAGCTCGCCCACCGGCACCTCGTCGAGGCTGAGCACGGTCTGGGCGGCGGCGGGAAGCGCGATCAGGGCCGTGGCGGTCATGAGCGCGGCGGAAAGCGGAAGCGCGTAGCGTTTCATCGTTCGATACCTCTGGATGTGTTTCTTGCCTGGCGTATCGTCTTCTTTCTCCGGCGGTCGTCCGCGAAACGCCGCCGGTGGTGTCCGTCCCGTCAGGAGCCGTCCGGCGGCGCGTCTCCGAACACGTCCATCGTGCCGATCCACAGGATGGTGGACGGCCTGTCTGTATGGTTCCAGCTCGAATGGATCCGGGTCGACGGGAAGTGCAGCGAATCCCCGGCCTCGAGCACGTTGCGCTCGCCGGCGACCTCGACCGTCACCGCGCCGTCGAGCACGTAGAACATCTCCTCGCCTTCGTGGGCGATCGGCTCGGAGCGGTGGCCCGGCGGCTCGTGGATGATGACGCTGCGCAGCACGTTGCCGGGGAAGCTGGCGGAGATGCGCTCGTAGGTCAGCGAGTTGGGGCTGACGGCATAGACCGGACGCTCGTCGTGGCGGGTGATGCCGCCTTCCGTCCGCGGCTGCGACAGGAACGCGCCGACATCCATGTTCAGCACCCGCGCCACGGACACCAGCGAGGACAGCGACGGCGCGGTGATGCCGCGCTCGATCTGCGAGATGAAGCCGACCGAGAGGCCCGCGCCGACCGCGACCTCCTTGAGGGTCAGGCCGAGCTGGCGGCGGCGCTCGCGCAGGCGAACGCCCAGCGGATTGGCCTCGTCGTCGCGGGGATCGGGCTGCGAGGTCATCGCTCCTCCTCTTTAGCTATACTAAAATTGAAGCAGAACTAAAATTGGGAGTCAACAACCTGAATCGCCGGGTGGCCGGGGGGAGTGGAATCCGGGGGAAGCACCCTGTCCGGCGCGGCGCAGCGAAGCGCGGCGACAGGGGGAGGCAATCGCCTTCGCCCGACGCGATCCTGCCCGTGGCTGATGATGGAGCGCTGCCCCTTCGCCCTCTCTTCCAAGCGGAGCGCATTGGCATCACGGCAAGTTCTTCCTCTCCGCCCACGGCGGGCAATCGCCTGTCGCGGGACACCTCCACCTGCGTCATCCCGGCCGACCGAGCGAAGCGAGGGAGAGCCGGGACCCATTGAGCAGCACGGCCGGGTTCAGGGTTTGCGATGCGGTCCTGAAGTGCGCCGAGGCGAGGACCGGGCCGCGCTCGACGATGGCCGGACCAATGGGTCCCGGCTCCGCGGTCGCTTCGCGCCCTTGGCCGGGATGACGCCGGTGCGGAGGACTTGCCATCTATCATCGCCCTGCCGCGTGCCGCGAGAAAGGCCGGGCAGACGATGACGAACGGCGCACGGATAAAAATGCCGGGCACGCCGCGGACGACACCCTTTCCGTCCTTCGACCGCCGCATCCTCGCCGGCGTCGTCGGCCTCGGCCTGATCGGGCTGCTGATCGGCGGCGCCTTCGCGGGGCTTGCCGCCGAGGCGGCGCGCGACTGGTCGGGCGCGGCGTCCGCCTTCGATCCGTATCTGGGGCGCGTCGCGGCCTTCACGCTGTGGCAGGCCGCGCTCTCGACCCTGCTGTCGGTCGCGCCCGCCATCTTCGTGGCGCGGGCGCTGGCGCGGCATCCGGCCTTTCCCGGCCGCGGCCTGATCCTCAGGCTCTTCGCGCTGCCGCTGGCGCTGCCGGCGATCGTCGCGGCCGAGCAGCGCCGGGCTGTTCGCCGACGCGCTGACGGCGCTGACCGGCGCGCGCTGGCAGGGCATCTACGGGCTTTCCGGCATCCTCGTCGCCCATGTCTTCTTCAACCTGCCGCTCGCCACGCGGCTCCTGCTGCAGGCGCTGGAGACGGTGCCGGCCGACCAGTGGCGGCTTGCCGCCCAGCTCGGCATGGGCGCGCGCGCCTCGTTCCGTCTGATCGAGTGGCCGGCGCTGCGCGCCGCCCTTCCCGGCGTGGCGGGTCTCGTCTTCATGCTGTGCATCACCTCCTTCACCATCGTCCTGACGCTCGGCGGCGGCCCGCGCGCGACCACGCTGGAGGTGGCGATCTATCAGGCGCTGCGCTTCGACTTCGATCCTGCCCGCGCCGTGGCGCTCACCGCCTTGCAGATCGGGCTGACGGTCACCGCGGTGCTGTTCCTGCTCAGGCTCGGCGCCGACATGGCGGGCGACGCGAGCCTGCCCGCCGCGGTGGCGATTGCGGGCCTGAAGGCCGATCT
>JACZJD010000659.1 GCA_014860725.1 Aquamicrobium sp. | reverse complement strand
GAGCTGGAGCGGGTGGCGGCGCTCGTCCACGCGCCGGTGACGACGAGCTGGGCCGCGCGCGGCGTCCTGCCGGAGACCTCGCCGCTCGCCATTCCGATGCCGCACGTCAAGGTCAACCACAAGGTGCGCAACGAGGCGGACGTGGCGCTCATTCTCGGCTCGCGCGTCGGCGAGACCGACTGGTGGGGCAAGCCGCCCTACTGGCGCAACCCGGCCGAGCAGCGCACCGTCCAGGTCGACATCGACGCCGCCAGCCTCGGGCTGAACAAGCCGGCCGACCTGCCGGTGCAGGCCGACGTGAAGCTGTTCCTCGCCGCGCTCGCCGAGCGGCTGGAGAAGGCGCACCCGGCGAATATCGAGGCGCGGCGGAAGCGCGCGGCCGGCTACGGCAGGCTGATCGCCGACGAGCGCGCCGGCTGGGACAAGGCGCTCGGCGACATGAGCGAGCCGATGAACCCGGCGCATATCGCCACGATCTGCGACCAACTCTTCCCCGACGACAGCGTGCTGGTGGCCGACGGCGGCAACGCCGCGGTGTGGGCGATGTTCTACCACAAGGCGCGGGTGCCGAACCGCATCCTTTCGACCTTCAGGTTCGGGATGCTGGGCGCGGGCATGGCGCAGGCCATCGGCGCGGCGGTCGCCTGCCCGGACGTGCCGGTATGCTGCATCATCGGCGACGGCGCCTTCGGCTTCCATCCGCAGGAGGTCGAGACCGCCGTGCGCAACAAGGCGCGGGTGATCTGGATCGTGCTGTGCGACAGGCAGTGGGGCATGGTGAAGATCAACCAGCAGTTCATGCTGCGGCCGTTCAAGACCATGCTGTTCAAGAAGCTCGGCGACCACGAGACGATCAAGACCGACCTCGGCGAAATCCGCTTCGACCTCCTCGCACAGTCGATGGGCGCGTTCGGAGAGCGCGTGTCGTCGGCGGACCAGTTCCGTGCCGCACTGCAACGCGCGCTCGACAGCGGCGGGGCGGCGGTGATCCATGTCGACGTCGATCCTGTCAAGCATATGTGGGCGCCGGGCCTGATCCACTTCAAGAAGATGCACGAGGAGCCGGCCGGCTGAGCGGGACCGCGGAGGCTCAGCCCGGCAGGGTCAGCAGCACGCCGGTGACGACGAGCAGCATGAACACGAACTCGCGGAAGCGCCGCTCGTCGATGCGGCTGTGCAGCCACTCGCCGGCGACGAGCCCCACCAGCACCACCGGCAGATAGAGAACGAGGCGCGGCAGCGCCGGCAGCAGGCTGCCGTCCACGAGGAAGATCGCGGTCAACAGGCTGTTCAGGCTGAACCAGACGGCGATGAGCGTCGCGCGCAGCGCCGCCTTGTCGAGCGCCGTGCCGGCGAGCGCGTAGACCAGGAGCGGTCCGCCCGAGGCGAACAGGCCGTGGCTGACGCCGGCGGCGAACATCAGGCCGCGCGTCGCGACGGGGCCGTGGCGGCTCGACGTCCCCGTCCGCCACATCCGCCACAGCTCGCGGCAGGCGAACCAGACGATCAGCAGGCCGAACAGCGTTTGCAGCAGCACCCCGCCCAGCGCCGGCCGCAGGAGATAGCCGGCGAGCGTGCCGGCCGCCATCAGCGGCAGGATCAGCCGCAGCAGGGTCGGCAGGTGGATGCGGTTGCGATGGCGCCACGTCAGGTAGCCGCTCTGCAGGATGTTGAGCGGCACCAGCACCGGCAGAAGCTCGGGGATCGGCAGCACCAGCGCGCCGAGCGACAGGGCGATGACGATGCTGCCGAAGCCGGTGACGGCCTCGACCGTATAGGCGAGAAGGACGAAGGCCCCGAGCAGGAGCCATGGATCGATCACTGCTCGAGCTCCACCGCGAATTTGCGCGTCATCAGGCGCTGGTAAAGATCGGGCATCAGCCGCCACAGCAGGCTGGCGGCGACGCTCGCCCGGTCGGAATAGACGCGCTTCTTCCGCTTCTCCAGGGCCACGACGATGCGTTCGGCCATCCAGCCGGCATCCTTCGGAACGCCGATCATCGAGCGGGCATGGCGCGCCGGCCTGCCGTCATGGCCGAGCGCGTTGCGCTCGATCGGCGTGTCGAGGAAGCTCGGATAGACCATCAGCACATGGATGCCGTTCTGCCGCTGCTCGCAGCGCAGCACCTCGAAGGACTGGGCGAGCGCGCCCTTCGCCCCGCAATAGGCGGCGCGGCCCAGAACCGGCATCCACCCGGCCATCGAGCCGATGTTGACGATCGAGCCGCGGTGCGCCTGCAACTGCGGCAGCGCCGCCAGCGCCAGCTCAAGCGGCGCCTGCCAGTCGACCTGCATCACCTTGCGCAGCACCTTCGGATCGGTCCGCGCCACCGGCGAGCGATGGGTGATGCCGGCATTGTTGACCAAGACGCCGACGCCGCCGAACCGTGCCTCGGCCAGCGCCAGAATCTCCGCCTGATGGACCGGATCGGTGATGTCGCCGGCCACGCAGGCCACGCGCCCGGCAGCGGCGAGCTCCTGCGCCGCGGCGTCGAGCAG
>JACZJD010000101.1 GCA_014860725.1 Aquamicrobium sp. | reverse complement strand
CGCCGCGGCCTCAGTGGGCGAAGATGTCCTCTTCGGCCCAGCCCATCAGGTCGAGCTTCGCGCGCGTCGGCAGGAAGCGGAAGCAGGCGTCCGCCTCCTTCGTCCGGCCGTCGCGAGCAAGCCGTCCGGCCAGCACGTCGCGCAGCCGGTGGAGGTGGAGCACGTCCGACGCGGCATATTCGAGCTGTTCCGGCGTCAGCGTCTCGGCCGCCCAGTCCGACGATTGCTGCGCCTTGGAGAGGCTGACGCCGAGCAACTCGGCGCAGATGTCCTTCAGCCCATGGCGGTCGGTGTAGGTGCGCGTCAGCTTCGAGGCAATCTTGGTGCAGAACACCGGCTCCGGCATCACGCCGAAGGCGTGGTAGAGCACGGCGAGGTCGAAGCGGCCGAAATGGAACAGCTTGGTGATCCGGCGGTTCCTGATGAGCGAGACGAGGTTCGGCGCGCGCTTCTGGCCGGCGGCGATCTGCACCACGTCGGCGGTGCCGTCGCCCGGCGAGAGCTGCACCACGCACAGGCGGTCGCGGTGCGGGTTCAGCCCCAGCGTCTCGGTGTCGATGGCAATCGAATCGACGTCGTAGTTGGAGAGATCGGCCAGATCGCCCTTGTGGAAGCGGATGGTCATCGCCGCGGCCTTCCTCATCGTTCCGTGAGCGCGGCGAGGATGCGCGCCCAGCTTCTCTGCCCCTTGTGGAAGGACGAAAGCTCGTACTTCTCGTTGGGCGAATGGATGCGGTCGTCGTCGAGGCCGAAGCCGACCAGCAGCGACTCCATGTCGAGCAGCCGCTGGAAATCGCCGATGATGGGGATCGAGCCGCCCATGGCGATGGTGAGCGCCGGCTTGTTCCATTCGTCCGACAGCGCGTTCTTGGCCTTGGTGACGATCGGCGAATCGTAGGCGAGCTGGATCGCGGGCGAGCCGCCATGCGCCTTGAAGGTGGCGCGGCAGTCGGCCGGCAGCCGCGCCTCGACGAAGGCGCGGAAGGCGGCGCGGATCTTCTGCGGGTCCTGCTTATGGACGAGGCGGAACGACACCTTGGCCGAGGCCTCAGCCGCGATGACGGTCTTGAAGCCCTCGCCCTCGTAGCCGCCGGAGATGCCGTTGAACTCGGCCGTCGGCCGCGCCCATACCAGCTCCAGCAGCGAGCGGCCCTTCTCGCCGGCGGGCACGGAGAGCCCGACCTCGCCGAGGAACTTCTCCGCCGTCAGGCCGAGCGCGTCCCACGACGCCTTGACCTGCGACGGGGTCTCCTCGACGCCGTCGTAGAAGCCGGGGATGGTGACACGGCCGGTCTCGTCGTGCACGTCGGCGAGGATCTTCGCGAGAATCCGGATCGGGTTGGCGGCAGCACCGCCGAAATGGCCCGAATGCAGGTCGCGGTCGGCGGCGTGGATCGTCACCTCCTCGCCGACCAGCCCGCGCAGGCCGACGCTGATGGCCGGCGTGTCGCGGTCCCACATGCCGGTGTCGCAGACCATGGCGAAGTCGGCCTTGAGCTCGCCGGCATTGGCTTCGAGGAACGGCTTGAGCGAGGGCGAGCCGGACTCCTCCTCGCCCTCGAACAGCAGCGTCACCTTGCAGGGCAGGCCGCCGTGGATTTCCTTCCACGCGCGGCAGGCCTCGACGAACAGCATCAGCTGCCCCTTGTCGTCGGACGAGCCGCGGCCGGTGATGACCTTGCGGCCCGGCGCGATCTCGCGCACGGCCGGCTCGAACGGGTCGTGCTGCCACAGCTCCAGCGGATCGACGGGCTGCACGTCGTAGTGGCCGTAGAACAGGACGTGTGGGCTGCCCTCCGGTCCGTCGTGATGGGCGACGACCATGGGGTGGCCGGCCGTGTCGCGCACGCTCGCGTCGAAACCGATGGTCTTCAGATCCTCCACCAGCCACTCGGCCGCGCGGCGGCATTCCTTCGCATAGGCGGGGTCGGTGGAGATGGAGGGGATGCGCACCAGCGAGAACAGCCGCTCGAGGCTTGCGGGCAGGTTGGCGTCGATGCGGTCGAGGACGGGCGCAAGGGCGGGGGAAGCGGACATCACGGCGGGCCTTTCGATTCTTCGGCCGCGACCCTATCTCCGCGCGGCGCGCGCGAAAAGCCCTCAGACCTTATGCCAGCCATGCCGGGGAGGAGGACGAAGGCAAAAAAATGCCGCCGTGGCGGAGGGGGATACCACGGCGGCACTACTCAAACGATGCGGGAGCCCGGAGAGGGGGATGAGGCTCCCGCAGTGTCCGGATTCAGGCGGGGGACGGGCCTATGTGCCGGACTCGGCAAAAACTGCCGATGCCTGGAATTTGGGTCCGCGAAAGTGGCGATTCAAGGGCACGGACGATTACACTTTGGTAATATACTCGTGATCGCGTCGGGGAGCGAAACGGGCGGTCGCGATCGGTCCCGGCGCGGCCGGTTTGGCATGGACAGTGCGGCCGGCGCGCGCTACCCGTTGCCCATGAAACAGGGCGATCACCTCTTCCTCGTCGACGGCTCGGGCTACATCTTCCGCGCCTATCACGCATTACCGCCGCTGACGCGCAAGTCGGACGGACTGCCGGTCGGCGCGCTCGCCGGCTTCTGCAACATGCTGTGGAAGCTGATGCGCGACGCCCGCAACACCGACGTCGGCGACACGCCGACCCATTTCGCGGTCATCTTCGACTACTCGTCGAAGACGTTCCGCAACGCGCTCTACCCCGAATACAAGGCCAACCGCTCGGCGCCGCCGGAAGACCTGGTGCCGCAGTTCGGGCTGATCCGCAAGGCGACCGCCGCCTTCGGCCTGCCCTGCCTGGAGATGGAGGGCTACGAGGCCGACGACCTGATCGCGACC
>JACZJD010000100.1 GCA_014860725.1 Aquamicrobium sp. | reverse complement strand
CTGCCCCCGCGCTCGCCGTGCCGGACGAAGCGCAGGCCGCGCGCGCCCGCGAGCTGGCGCGGCAGGCCGGAACGCTCGACGAGCTGCGGGAAATCCTCGACGGCTTCGACGGCTGCAACCTCAGGTTCACCGCCAAGCAGACCGTATTCAGCGACGGCAACCCGCAAGCGCCGCTGATGCTGGTCGGCGAGGCGCCGGGCCGCGACGAGGACATCGAGGGCAGGCCGTTCGTCGGTCGCTCCGGCCGGCTGCTCGACCGCATGCTGGCGGCCATCGGCATCGAGCGAAGGACCGGCGCCTACATCGCCAACGTCGTCCCGTGGCGGCCGCCCGGCAACCGCACGCCGACGCCGCTCGAAACGGAAATCTGCCGCCCGTTCATCGAGCGGCAGATCGAGCTTGCCAATCCCAGGGTGCTGGTGACGCTGGGCGGCCCTTCGGCCAAGGTGCTGCTCCACGCCAGCGAGGGAGTGCTGCGGTTTCGCGGTACGTGGCGGACGCATGTGACGGCGTCCGGCGTCGAGATCCCGGCGATGCCGACGCTCCACCCTGCCTATCTGCTGAGAAATCCCGCCCACAAGAAGCTTGCGTGGCGGGACTTCCTCGAAATCAGGGCGAAGCTGGACGAGACGGCCGGCTGACTACGCCGCCGCCTCGCGGGCCTGCCGCAGCGCCAGCCCCTCGCAGAAGGCGAAGGCTGCAACCGCCACCGCCTGGGCGACGATGAAGGCAACGCCGAGCGCGTTCGGCGCAATCGGCGCGAAGACGAGGATGCCCGCGCTCGCCGCCACCCAGGCCCAGTTGATGAACACGATCTCGCGCAGCCACGACCGCGGGATCGTCGCGCGCCGCGCCATCGCCAGCAGGAAGCCGGCGATGGGCACCAGAAGGACGCCGGCCCAGAAGATGAGCGCCTGCGGAAGCTGGAGCAGGCCGGCGAGGAAGCCGGAGCCGAGGATGGTGAGCGCAGCGGCGGCCGCGCCCATCGCGGCGTCGGCGAGAAGCGTGTTGCGGAGGAAGGGGGTGTTCTCGATGGTCATGGCATCCGTCCTGTCGTTGGAGAGGCGATGACCGGAGCATGGACCGGAAACGGGCGCCCGGCGATTACGCGGCAGGTAATAGGAACGCGGCGCGGCCGGCGTTACCCTGCGATGCCGAGACGAGGAGCACGCCATGACAGCGACGCAGACGAGCGCCGGCCCGATGATCCGCGAATGGCGGCTGCGCCGCCGCATGAGCCAGCTCGACCTTGCGCTGGAGGCGGAAATCTCGCAGCGCCATCTGAGCTTCGTGGAGAGCGGCCGCGCGCGGCCGTCGCGGGAGATGGTGCTGCGGCTCGCCGAGCACATGGACGTGCCGCTGCGCCAGCGAAACCGCCTGCTGATGGCAGCCGGCTTCGCGCCGACCTATGGCGAGCGCGACCTCGGCGATCCGCGGCTCAGGCCGGCGCTGGCGGCGGTCGAGCTGGTCCTGAAGGGCCACGAGCCCTACCCGGCCATCGCCGTCGACCGCGGCTGGAACATGGTGCTGGCCAACGCGGCAATCGCGCCCTTCCTCGAAGGCGTTGCCGAGGCGAGCCTGCTCGAACCGCCGGTCAACGTGCTGCGCCTTGCGCTGCATCCGGGCGGACTTGCGCCGCGCATCCTCAATCTCGGCGAATGGCGCGCCCATCTCATCGGCCGGCTGCGCCAGCAGATCGACGCGACGGCGAGCCCCGAGCTCGAAGCCCTCGAACGGGAGCTCGCGGCCTATCCGGGCCGGCCGGTCCCCGCCGGGCACGTCCACGACCCCGCGTCGGGGATCGCCGTGCCGATGCGCGTCGACATGGGCGGGACGGCGCTGTCGTTCATCACCACCATCACCGTGTTCGGCACGCCGCTCGACGTCACGCTGTCGGAGCTCGCCATCGAATCCTTCTTCCCCGCCGATGCCGAGACCGGGGAATACCTGCGCAGGCAGGCGGAAGGCCGGCGCTGACGCGCGCCCTTTCTATTGCGGCGGGGCGACCTTGCGCGCCTTGCCGCGCTCCAGCCCGAGGCGGCGTTCGCGCCAGATGATGAAGATGCCGGCGCCGACGACGATCACGCCGCCGACGATGGTGTAGGCCGTCGGCACGTCGCCGAAGGCGAGGAAGCCGACGACGATGCCGAGGATCATCGAGGTGTATTCGAACGGCGCCACGGTCGAGGCCTCGGCATGGCGGTAGGCTTCCGTCATCAGGATCTGCGCGATGCCGCCACAGATCCCGGCGAGCACGAGATATGTCGCCTGCCATGCGGTGAGCGGCGCCCAGCCGAAGGGGATGGTCAGGAGCGAGGCCGCCGTCGCCGTCAGAGAGAACCACAGGACGATGGTCGGCGTGCGCTCGGTGTGGACGAGTTTGCGCACCAGAAGCATGGCGACGGCCGAGCACGCGGCGGCAAGCAGCGCGGCGACGACGCCGGTGGTGCGCTCCGGGCTCACATCGTCCCCGAACAGCGTCAGGTTCGGCCAGGAGATGATGACGACGCCGATCAGGCCGACGACCACCGCCGTCCAGCGGTAGGCGCGCACGGTCTCGTGCAGGAACAGCGCGCTGAACACGACGACCAGCAGTGGCTGGGCGTAGTTCAGCATGATCGCCTCGGGCAGCGGCAGCCGGGTCAGCGCGATGAAGGTGAAGGCCATCGAGACGACGCCGACTGCGCCCCGCGCGACATGGCCGAAGGGATGCGACGTGTGCAGCGCAAGCCGCAGCTCATGCCGCCACGCCAGCATGACGAGGATGGGGAAGATCGCAAAGAAGGAGCGGAAGAAGACGATCTGCCCGGCCGGCAACTGGCCCGCCGCCTTGATGAAGGACGACATCGCCACGAAGATCGAGACCGAGAGGATCTTGAGCAGGATCCCGCGCAGCGTATTGCCCGACAGCAGGGAGGACGGAGAGGAGGCGTCGCCCGCCATGTCTAAAGGTTGTCCTGCCGCCGGCAGGCTGCGGCGGCGCGAGGGCTGGTCATCGTCGGCTCACTTCGGGGCAGGCTTCCGCATTCTCCGCCGCATCGAGGGATGCGCGGCGGACAGGTTCCATCTATGGCCGATTCCGCCGGCAGTGTGAAGCCGCGACCGATTCCCTCGCCCGCCGAAGGAGTGTTTTGCGCGCGGCGGCGATCATGTAAGACCGTGACTCGAAGTTCGATGCCGGCTGACGTTTCCATGCGGCCGAGAGAGGCGAGAGCGCATGCGCAAGGATACGGGCCAGGTCTTCCGCATCGAGGATTACCGGCCGTGCGACTACACCATCCCGCGCACGCGCCTCACCTTCGTTCTCGATGCGCGGGAAACGCTGGTCACCGCCGAATTCGAGGTCGAGCGGCGGCAGGGCGTGCCGCCCGGAACGCCGCTCGTGCTGGACGGCGACGAGCTGGAGCTCGTCAGCCTTTCCATCGACGGCAGGCTGGCCGATGCGGCGGCCTTCACGGCGGGGCCGCAGGGCCTGACGATTTCGCGCCCGCCGCGCGCGGGCACCTTCCGCCTCACCGTCGTCACGCGGCTGGAGCCGGCGCGCAACGGCACGCTGATGGGGCTCTACCGCTCGAACGGCGTGTGGTGCACCCAGTGCGAGCCGGAGGGCTTCCGCCGCATCACCTATTTCCTCGACCGGCCGGACATGCTCAGCGTCTACACGGTGCGCATCGAGGCCAGTCGCAAGGACGCCCCGCTGCTTCTGTCCAACGGCAACCCGGTCGAAGGCGGTCAACTGTCCGCGGGACGCCACTACGCCGTCTGGCACGACCCCTTCCCCAAGCCCTCCTACCTGTTCGCGCTGGTGGCGGGCGACCTCGCCGTGGTCGAGGACGCGTTCGTCACCGCCTCGGGGCGCAAGGTCGCGCTCGCCATCCACGTCGAGCACGGCAAGGAGGCGCGCGCGGCCTACGCCATGGACGCGCTCAAACGCTCGATGCGCT
>JACZJD010000658.1 GCA_014860725.1 Aquamicrobium sp. | reverse complement strand
TCCTCGCCGATCTCGCACGCCATCCGCGCTGGTGCGCCGGAATGGCGCGCGACGGCTTCCCGGCGATGATGCTGGCCGAAGGCTGGCCCGAGGCGGGAAGGGGCTATCTGGCGCAGGCCGCATTCCTCGCGTCGCAGATCGATCCCGGCTTCGACCGCAACGGCCTCGAATGGCTGCGGGCGCGCTGGCCGGGCCGGCTTGCGGTCAAGGGCGTCATGTGCGCCGAGGATGCCCGCATCGCCGTCGATTGCGGGGCCGACGCGGTGGTCGTGTCCAACCATGGCGGCCGCCAGCTCGATGGGGCGGGCTCGACGATCCGGGCGCTGCCGGCCGTCGCGGAGGCCGTGGCGGGCAGGGCGGAGGTGCTGTTTGACGGCGGCATCCGGCGCGGAAGCGACGTGCTGAAGGCGCTCATGCATGGTGCCGACGCCTGCCTCCTCGGCCGCGCCTATGCCTATGCCGTGGCGGCGGCCGGGGAGGCGGGGCTGCGCACTCTCTTTCGCCTCATTGCGGCCGAGCTGGAGGCGGCGACGGCGTTGTGCGGCATGACGTCCATGGTCGAGGCGCGGCCTCGTGCCGGCCGCACGGAGGGCTTGCCGAACGGCCGAAATCCCGGTCTTTGAACGCCGAAACCTTCTCAGCCGGAGCCGCTTTCTTGATGCTTCCCGGTGCGCGCGAGGCCTCTATGCCCGCCTCCGCTTTCCATGCGATGACGGTGCGGATTTCCGGAGTGAAGACGGTGTCCGGGCCGCAGGCGCGGAAGGCCGCCGAATGGCTGACGCGCCTCGGCATGAGCCCGCGCGTCGCCGGCGAGCGGGTCGGGCAGGCCTCGGCGATCAAACTGACGCGCTCGATCATGATCAAGGGCATGGAGGCGCTGTTTGCCGAATGCTTCCTCGCCGCGCGGCTGGGCGGCGTCGAGGACGAGGTTCTGGCCTCGCTGGAGGCGAGCGACCCGGACATCGCCGGCTCGATGGCCGGCGATGTCCCGGAACAGGATCGGCACCGGCGCGTGGCTGCCGGGCACGCCGTCGATCGCGGTCGCCGGCATAGCTCACCCTGCCGCCGGGCGTGGCGACGCGGGCAAGCGCCACCTCGCCGGTGTTCGCCATGTGGATGCGCACCGGCGTCTCGTCGCCCGCGACCGCCACCAGCCCGCGCTCGATGGCGGCGGGGCCGACGGCGGCGAGGATGTTGCCGCAGCCCTGGGCATCGGAAACGAGCGGTCGGTCGACGAACACCTGCAGGAACAGATAGTCGACGTCGGCGTCGTCGCGGGACGACGGCGACAGGATCGCCACCTTCGAGGTCAGCGGGTCGGTGCCGCCGATGCCGTCGATCTGGCGCGGATCGGGGCTGCCCATGATGCGCAGCAGCAGGTCGTCGCGCGCGGCGGGATCGGCGGGCAGGTCCCGCGCCAGAAACACCGCCGCCTTGGAGGTGCCCCCCCATCTACAGGCAGGGGATGCCGTCCTCAGACATATTTCAGCCCCTTGGCCGCCAGCGCCTCGCGCATGCCGTAGAGGTCGAGCCCGAGCTCGCCGGCCGCCAGCCGCCGCCGCTTCGCCTCCTCGTTGGCCAGGCGCCTTACGGCAGCCTCCAGCACCGACGCGGCCTCGGCCCGGCGGACCACCACCACGCCGTCGTCGTCGGCGACGACGACGTCGGCCTCGAAACCGCATCCGGATACCGTTGCATTTATGGGTACGAACGTATACAAATGTGCGCAACAGCAGGGAGGACAGAGATGCCGGGTTTCGATGTTGTCGTCGTCGGCGGAGGGAATGCGGCATTCTGCGCGGCGCTTGCGGCCGAGGAGCAGGGGGCGAAGGTCGCGGTTCTCGAGCGCGCGCCCGAGGAGGAGAGCGGCGGCAACAGCCGGTTCACGGCCGGTGCCATCCGCTTCGCCTATCGCGGGGTGGACGACCTGCGCGAGGTGATGCCCGACCTCACCGGGGAGGAGATTGAGCGCACCGATTTCGGCACCTACACCGAGGACCAGTTCTTCGACGACATGTTCCGCGTCACCCGCTACCGCACCGATCCGGTGCTGTGCGAGCTTCTCGTCAGGCGCAGCTTCGAGACGATGAAGTGGCTGCGCGGCAAGGGCGTCCGCTTTCAGCCCATCTACGGCAGGCAGGCGTTCAAGGTGGACGGCCGTTTCAAGTTCTGGGGCGGGCTGACCGTCGAGGCATGGGGCGGCGGGCCCGGCCTCGTCGACAGCGAGACCGAGATCGCCAGATCGAAGGGCATCGAGATCCGCTATGGCTGCCGCGTGCTGGAGCTCCTCCACGACGGCGGGCGTGTGACCGGCGTGCGTGCCAAGCAGGACGGGCGCATCGTCGAGATCGCGGCGAAGGCCGTGGTGCTCGCCTCGGGCGGCTTCGAGTCCGATCCGGAGATGCGCGCCCGCTATCTCGGCCCCGGCTGGGAGCTGGCGCGGGTGCGCGGCACGCGCTTCAACTCCGGCGACGGCATCGCGATGGCGCGCGCCATCGGCGCGGCCGCCTACGGCAACTGGTCGGGCTGCCATGCTGTCGGCTGGGACTTCAACGCGCCGGAGTTCGGCGACCTCGCCGTCGGCGACGGCTTCCAGAAGCACTCCTATCCCTTCGGCATCATGGTCAACGCCAATGGCCGCCGCTTCGTCGACGAGGGCGCCGACTTCCGCAACTACACCTATGCCAAATACGGCCGCGTGATCCTCGAGCAGCCGGGCAACTTCGCCTGGCAGATCTTCGACGCCAAGGTGGCGCATCTGCTGCGCGACGAGTACCGCATCAGGCAGGTGACGCGCGTCGCGGCCGACACGCTGGAGGAGCTTGCCGCGAAGCTGGAG
>JACZJD010000657.1 GCA_014860725.1 Aquamicrobium sp. | reverse complement strand
CATGAACGCCATCCGCTCCCAGAACGCGCAGGTCGCGGCCGGCCGCATCGGTGCCGAGCCCAGCCTCCAGAGCAACAGGACGACCGCGAGCGTGCTGGTGCGCGGCCAGTTGCAGTCGGCCGAGGAGTTCGGCGCGATCGTGCTTCGCGCCCACCCGGACGGGTCCTCGGTGCGGCTTCGCGACGTCGCGCGCGTCGAGATCGGCGGCGAGAGCTACAATTTCGCCAGCCGCCTCGACGGCCAGCCCAGCGCGGCCATCGGCGTGCAGCTGTCGCCGACCGGCAACGCCATGGCCACCTCCGAGGCCGTGCGCGCCAAGATGGCGGAGCTCGGCGCCTTCTTCCCCGCCGGCATCGAATACGACATCCCCTACGACACCTCGCCCTTCGTGGCCGCCTCGATCGAGAAGGTCTTCCACACCCTGCTCGAGGCCATGGGGCTGGTCTTCCTCGTGATGTTCCTGTTCCTCCAGAACTTCCGCTACACGGTCATCCCGACGCTGGTGGTGCCGGTAGCACTTCTGGGAACCTGCGCCGTGATGTTCGCCGCCGGCTTCTCCATCAACGTGCTGACCATGTTCGCCATGGTGCTGGCGATCGGCATCCTCGTCGACGACGCCATCGTGGTCGTCGAGAACGTCGAGCGCATCATGGCCGAGGAGGGCCTGTCGCCGCGCGAGGCGACCCGCACGGCGATGTCGCAGATCACCGGCGCGATCATCGGCATCACGCTGGTGCTGACGGCGGTGTTCGTGCCGATGGCCTTCTTCCCGGGCGCGGTCGGCGTCATCTATCAGCAGTTCAGCCTGACGATGGTGGTCTCGATCCTGTTCTCGGGCTTCCTGGCGCTGACGCTCACGCCCGCGCTCTGCGCCAGCTTCCTCAAGCCGCTCAAGCACGGGCACCACGAGAAGCGGGGCTTCTTCGGCTGGTTCAACCGCGGCTTCGCCAGGACGACGAACGGCTACGTCTCGGTCGTGGGGCGCACGGTCGCGCGCGCCGGCCGGATGATGGTCATCTATCTCGCGCTGGTCGCGGGGCTGGGCTGGGCATTCCTGCAACTGCCCACCTCCTTCCTTCCCAACGAGGATCAGGGCTTCCTGCTCGTGGATATTCTCGCGCCCGCGGAAGCGAGCGCCCTGCGTACCTCCGAGGTCATCGAGCAGATGGAGGAGATCGCGGCCGCGGAGGAGGGCATCGACCGCATCGTGGCATTGCGCGGCTTCAGCTTCTCGGGCTCGGGCCAGAATGCCGGCCTCGCCTTCCTGACGCTGGACGACTGGTCCGAGCGCGGGCCGGAGGATTCGGCGCAGGCGATCGCCGGCCGGCTCAACGGCAAGTTCTTCATGGACATCAAGGACGCCCAGCTTTTCGCCCTGTCGCCGCCCGCCATCTCGGGCCTCGGCACGACGAGCGGCTTCGAGTTCCGCCTGCAGGACCGCGCCGGCCTCGGCCAGACCGCGCTCGCCGCCGCCCGCGACCAGCTCTTCGCCGCCGCCGCGGAGTCCGGCGTCATCACCGGCCTGCGCGTCAGCGGCATGCCCGACGCCGCCATGGTCAACCTCGTCATCGACCGCGAGAAGGCCAACACCTTCGGCGTCACCTTCGCCGACATCAACGCCACCGTCTCGACCAGCCTCGGCTCGTCTTACGCCAACGACTTTCCCAACGCCGGCAGGATGCAGCGCGTGACGGTTCAGGCGGACGGCATCGCCCGCATGCAGACCGACGACCTGCTCTCGCTGACCGTGCGCAACGCCAGCGGCGGCATGGTGCCGCTCTCCGCCTTCGCGCAGGTCGAGTGGTCGACGGGGCCGACGCAGGTGGCCGGCTACAACGGTTATCCGGCGCTGCGCATCAGCGGGCAGGCCAGGCCCGGCCATTCCTCCGGCGAGGCGATCGCCGAGATGGAGCGGCTGGCGGAAAACCTGCCGGCCGGGTTCGGCTACGAGTGGACCGGCCAGTCGCTACAGGAAATCCAGTCCGGCTCGCAGGCGCCGCTGCTGATCGCCCTGTCGATCCTCTTCGTGTTCCTGCTCTTGGCCGCGCTCTACGAAAGCTGGTCCATCCCGCTGTCGGTGATGCTCGTCGTGCCGCTCGGCGCCGTCGGCTGCGTGCTCGCCGTCATGGCGCGGGGCATGGACAACGACGTCTACTTCCTCGTCGGGCTGATCGCCATCGTCGGCCTGTCGGCGAAGAACGCGATCCTGATCATCGAGTTCGCCAAGGAGCTCTGGAAGCAGGGCATGTCGCTGAAGGAGGCGGCGATCGAGGCCGCGCGCATGCGCTTCCGCCCGATCGTCATGACCTCGCTCGCCTTCACGCTCGGCGTCGTGCCGCTCGCCATCGCCTCGGGCGCGAGCGCCGCCAGCCAGAATGCGATCGGAACCGGCGTCCTCGGCGGCATGATCTCCGCCACCGTGCTGGCCGTGTTCTTCGTCCCCGCCTTCTTCGTCTTCGTCATGCGCCGGACAGACCGGAAATCCGGCTCGCCCGAGCATGCCGGCGCGGCCGAAGTGCCGGCGGAATAGCGGCACGTTCCGAGGTCGTCCGTGGCGATAGTCCTCGGACGACCCTTCTTCCTCGACCTCGTCTGCCGCGCCGGTTTTCTATAGCCGCAGCGCGAAGCGGATGCCGTCGTAGATCGCGGCATGGATGTTGCGCGAAGCGACCGCGTCGCCGATGCGCAGCAGCGTGAAGGCCCCGTCCGGCCGGCGCGTGGGGAACGGCGCGCCGCCCGTCACCAGCGCCTCGTAGTCGACCGCGCCGAGGTTCCTCGACAGGGGCTTGAGCGCGAAATAGAGATCGTCCAGCGGCGCGGTGCCGTGCTCGACCACGACCTGATCGACGCGGCGCTCCTCGCGCCAGTCGCGGGCGAAGTCGGAGGCGAGCGTGACGGCGAGCGCGTTGCCCTCGCGCCGCACGGCCGCGACGCGCGTGTTGATGGTGACGCGCACGCCCTTCTCGTGGAAGGCCGCCATATAGGGCACGTGGTTCATGCCGCCCATTTCCGGCGCGAAGAAGCGCTCCGGCGAGACGAGCTCCAGCCGGGAGCCGGCATGGGCGATCGCCTCGGCCGCGCTCATGCCCTGATGGCCGCCGCTGTCGTCGTAGAGGAGCACGTTTCCGGCCGGCTTGACCGCGCCCGACAGGATGTCCCAGCTCGACACCACGAGGTCGTCGCCGGCCTCGAGCGGCGGATTTTGCGGCAGGCCGCCGGTGGCGACGACCACCGCGTCGGGGGAAAGCGCGATCACATCCTCGGCCTCGGCCCAGATGTCGTAGCGGATCTCTGCCCCGAGCCGCTCCAGCTCGGCGAGGCGCCAGTCGACGATGCCGATCAGCTCGCGCCGGCGCGGGTTCTGCGCGGCGAGGCGCACCTGGCCGCCGGCCTGCCCGGCCGCCTCCAGCACGGTCACGGAG
>JACZJD010000656.1 GCA_014860725.1 Aquamicrobium sp. | reverse complement strand
CCGGCGCCTCGCGCATGGCGGGCGCGGCCTGCGGGCGCAGCCAGGCGACGAGGGGCAGGTAGACGAGGTAGATCACCACCAGCATCAGGCCGGGCATGAGGGCCGCGGCGAAGGTCTGGCCGACGGAGACGGTCTCGATCGAGAACTTGCCCTGCTTGTATTGCGCCTGCTGGAAGGCGCTCGACATCACGTCGGCGAGGATGATGAGCAGCGTCGAGGGCGGGATGATCTGGCCGAGCGTGCCCGCCGTGCACACCATGCCGGAAGCGAGCGTCGGGCTGTAGCCGTTGCGCAGCATGGCCGGCAGCGCGATCATGCCCATCGCCACCACGGTCGCGCCGACGATGCCGGTGGAAGCCGCCAGCAGCGCGCCGACGAGGATGACGGAGATGCCGAGGCCGCCGCGCATCGGGCCGAACAGCCGCCCCATGGTCTCGAGCAGGTCTTCGGCGATGCGGCTCTTCTCCAGCACCACGCCCATCAGCACGAAGAGCGGGATGGCGGTGAGCACCGGGTTGGTGAGCACGGCGAAGAAGCGCTGGCCGAGTGCGCCCATCAGGCCGATGGAGAAGTCGCCCGTCATCCAGCCGATCAGCGCGAAGGCGGTGGCGACGCCGGAGATGGTGAAGGCGACGGGATAGCCGATGAGGATGAACCCGATCAGCGCCGCGAACATCAGGAGGTCGAGCGGCAGGCTCATGATGCGTTGCCCCTGAAACGGATCACGTCGCGGATCAGCGCGGAGAAGCCCTGGATGAGCAGCAGCACGCAGAAGACCGGGATCAGCGACTTCAGCAGGTAGGAGGCGGGAATGCCGCCGACGGAGATCGGGCCTTCGAGGATCGCCCACGAGCGGGTGACCATCGGCCACGAATAGATGAGAAGCACGATCAGCGACGGCGCCAGCAGCGCCAGATGGCCGAAGATGTCGATGGCCGCGCGGCCGCGCGGCGACAGGTTGGCATAGAAGATGTCGACGCGCACGTGGCCGCCGGCCCACAGCGTGTAGCCCGCGCCCAGCATGAACAGGGCCGCGTGCAGGTAGATGACGCCTTCGCCGAGGAAGATGTAGCTGATGCCGAAGACATAGCGCAGGAGCACGATGCCGAACTGGAGCAGCACCATGGCGAGCGCCAGCCACATGGTGACCGCCCCCACGGCGCGGTTGATGAGGTCGAGCCTGTCGGCCAGTCGTTCCATGCCGGTCCCCTCAGATGGCGGGATAGGGGAGTAGGGAAGATAAGGGAGTAGGGGAAGTAAGGCGAGGATTGGAGGTCGCCCGGGCACATTCCCCTGTTCCCCTACTCCCCTACTTCTCCTCAATCCCCGTAGCTGTAGTCGAGGCCGCGGGCGATCATCTGGCCGCTGTCCGCATGCGGCATGTATTCGACCATCAGCCTGCGGTATTCGAGGAAGCTCTCGGTGATGCGCCGCACCAGCTCGTCGCTGTCCTGCCGCAACTCGGCGATGACCTCGCCCATGGCGTTGCCCATGGCAACGACGATCTCGTCCGGCAGCTTGCGCACGGTCACGCCGTGCTGCTGCACGAGCTCGCGCAGCGCCAGCGCGTGCTTGGTGTTGTATTCGGTCAGCACCGGGTTGTAGAGGCTCTCGCAGGCATAGGCGACCGCCTGCTTCAGGTCGTCCGGCAGCTCCTCGTAGACCTTGAGGTTGATGCCGCATTCCTCTGCCGAGGACGGTTCGCCGACGCCGGGCGCGTAGTAGTTCTTGGCGACCTGCTGCAGGCCGAGCGCCGAATCCGACCACGGGCCGATGAACTCGCCCGCGTCGAGCGCGCCGGACTGCAGCGCCTGGAACATGGCCGGGCCGGACAGCGCCTCGACCGCCATGCCGAGCCTGGTGCAGACCTCGGAGTTGAGGCCGGTCGTGCGGTATTTCAGGCCGCGCAGGTCGTCGACGCTATGGATCTCGTTGCGGAACCAGCCGGCCCATTGCGGACCGGAATTGCCGCACAGGAACGGCTTCAGGCCGAAGCGGCCGTACATCTCGTCGTAGAGCGCCTGGCCGCCGCCATGGTTGAGCCAGCCGAGCTGCTCGATCGGACCGAGGCCGAGCGGCTGCGAGCCGAACAGCAGGATGCCCTTGGACTTCGATCCCCAATAGGCCGGAACCGCGTGATAGAGCTCGGCCGTGCCTTCCGCGACGGCGTCGAACACGCCGGGGCCGGGCACGATCTCGTTGGCGCCGAACAGCTCGACGACGATGCGCCCGCCCGACAGCGCGGTGATGCGGTCGGCGAGCATCTGCGCCGCGATGCCGGGGCCGGGCAGGTTGCGCGGCCATGCGCTGACGAGGCGCCAGCGGCGCACGTCCTGGGCGATGGCCGGGGTGGCGAGGGTGGTCGCGGCCGCGACGCCGGCACCCGC
>JACZJD010000655.1 GCA_014860725.1 Aquamicrobium sp. | reverse complement strand
TCGTCGGCCTGCACTTCACCGGGATGACGGCGTTCCGGGTCGAGCCGATGCTGGTCGACGGCTCGTTCTCCGATCCGGCGGCCTTGCAGGCGCTGGCCTTCGCCATCGCCGGCGTGGCGGTGGTGGTCTTCGTGCCGGGCTTCGCCACCCGGCTCATCGACGACCACAGCCGCGCCGAATCCGCGCAGGCTCTGCGCAACATGTCGAACGGGCTGGTGATGGTGTCCGGCAGGGGCACGATCCGGCTCTACAACGACCGGGTTCTGAGCCTGTTCGGCCTCGCGCCGGACGAATTGCGCGTCGGGATGCCGATGAGCCGGTTCCTGCGCAACATCGGCGCCAGGGTCGGCTGGGACGAAGCCCGCACGCAGCGCGTCATCGACAATCACGGCCAATGGATGGCCAGGGACGCCACGACCAGGGTCGAGCACCATTTCGAGGACGGCCGCATCCTCAGCATCTCCTGCCGCCCCACCGGAGGCGGCGGCGCCATCATCACCTATGACGACGTGACCGAGGCGCGGGAGGGTCAGAAGAAGATCGCCCATCTCGCCTATCACGACGCGCTGACCGGCCTGCCGAACCGGCGCAGCTTCACCGACCGCGTCGTGCGCCTGTCGAGGCAGTCGTCCTTCGCCATGCTCATGCTCGACCTCGACCGCTTCAAGGCGGTCAACGACACGCTCGGCCATCCGGTCGGGGACGAACTGCTGGTGCAGGTGGTCGCGAGGCTGCGCGGAGTATGCGGCGATGCCGATCTCGCGTTTCGGCTGGGCGGCGACGAGTTCGGGCTGCTGACGACGCGGCAACAGGACAAGGCCCATGCGCTCGCCGACGGGATCGTTCGCGCGCTGGCGGCTCCGTTCCAGATCGGGGAGCATCTCGTCTCGATCGGCGCCAGCGTCGGGATGGCGACGTCGCCGTGCGGCGGCGATACCGACCTCGTGCAGCGGATGGCCGACCTTGCGCTTTACAAGGCCAAGGAGAACGGCCGCGGCCGCGTCGAGGTCTACCGCGAAGGCATGATCGAGGAGGCCGCGGCGCGGCGGCGGCTGGAAGCCGACCTCGTCGGGGCCGTCGAGGCGGGCCAGCTCGAGCTGCACTACCAGCCGCTCTTCGACCTGCCCGGGCGGGCGCTGTCCGGGTTCGAGGCGCTGCTGCGCTGGCATCATCCCGAGCGGGGCACGGTGCCGCCAGGCGAGTTCATCCCCATCGCCGAGCAGTGCGGCGCCATCGTCGACATCGGCGCATGGGTGATCGACGAGGCCTGCCGGCAGGCCGCGCTGTGGCCGGCCCATATCTACGTCTCCGTCAACGTGTCGCCGGTGCAGCTTCGCTCGCCCGACATCCTGCGGCAACTGACCCGATCCCTCGACCGGCACGGCCTCACGCCGCGCCGCATCGAGGTGGAAGTCACCGAGACCGCGATGATCGAGAACAGCGAGGCCATCGCTACCGTGCTCGCCGGCCTGCGGGCGCTCGGGGTCAGGATCGCCATGGACGATTTCGGGACCGGCTATTCCTCGCTTGCGCATCTGCGTGCGTTCAAGCTCGACCGCATCAAGATCGACCGCAGCTTCGTCAGCGGGTCGCATGCCGATGCCGGGTCGGCGGCGGTCGTGCGCGCCGTCACCGCCATGGCCAGGGACCTCGCGATCGCGACGACGGGCGAGGGCGTCGAGAGCGAGGAGCAGCTCGCCAACCTGATCGAGCTGGGGTGCGGCGCCGCTCAGGGGTTCCTCCTGGGACGCCCCCTGGATGCCGCCGGCGCGACCGGGCTGGCCGCCGGCCGGCCCGGCGCCGCGAAGCGGCTGACCTCCTGACACTTGCGGGGAAGATCGATGCCCTCTCGGGAAAACCACCGAACGCCGCGCCTCGGAATGTCAGCGCGGCGGGGCATGTCGAAGGGACGGCAGGCCGCGATAGCCGACGCCTACCGCCCCATCGTGCGGAGCTTCCTGCTTTCGGGCTCGTTCTTCTATCTCTTCATCACGGTCGGCCACTGGATGAAGCAGACCGGCCCCGACTTCCTCGTCCTGGCGGGCATCAGCTCCGCGACCGTGCTGATCTACCACCTGATGCGGGTGAAGGTGCTGGGCGCCGAACGGCTCGATCTGGCCCGGCTGGAGCTGGTCGGCGTCACCGCCAACCTGCTCATCTATCTCAACGTCCTCACGCACGTCCTCCTTCAGTTCGACAAGGGGATGCTGATCTATTTCGTGCTGATGGCGATGGTCTATTCGATGTCGGGCGTCACCATGCGCTCCACGCTGCTCAGCGTGGCGCTGGCACTGCTGACGCTGTATGCATTCATCCGCGACCTGCCTCCGGACGAGTTCAACCAGTATTTCTTCGTCAGCGTCGCCACGACCTTCGCGTCGCTGGGCATCGCCTCGCTCCTGAGGAAGGCGATCCATCGCCAGATCGAGGCGCGGCTGATCGCCGACGAGATGGCTGGCAAGGCGCAGACGCTCGCGGACCATGACAGCCTGACCGGCTTGCCCAACCGCCGCTCGATCTTCCAGAAGCTGGATGCGCTGACCGAGGAAGGGTCGCCGTTCTGGTTCGGCGTGGTGGATCTGGACGGGTTCAAGAGCATCAACGATTCCTACGGCCACATCACCGGCGACGGCTTGCTGTGCAAGATAGCGGAGCGGCTGGGCGAGCTCGCCGGTGAGACCGTCTCGATCGGCCGGCTGGCCGGCGATGAGTTCGCGCTGTTCGTCAAGGGGGGCGAGGACGAGGGCGCGGTCCAGGAGCTGGGGGACCGCATCCTCGCCCATCTCAGCGCGCCGTGCGAAATCTCCATGCTTCGCCTGAGCGTGGGCGGGTCGATCGGCTTCGCCCACTTTCCGACGATGGCGACGACGAGCCAGCAACTCTACGAGAGGGCGGACTACGCCCTCTACCGGGCGAAGGACAACGCCCGCGGCCGGACGCTGATCTTCAACGCCCGCGAGCAGGCGGAGATGAACGAGAACGCCAGGATCGAGAAGGCGCTGCGCCAGGCCGATCTCGAAGAGGAGATGTATCTGGTGTTCCAGCCGCAGCAGCATCTGGTCGAGGACCGCATCTGCGGCTTCGAGGCCCTGGCGCGGTGGCGGAATCCGGTCCTGGGGCTGGTGCCGCCGGACAAGTTCATCCGCGCCGCCGAGCGCGCCGGGCTGATCCAGAACCTCACCGGAATCCTGTTCCGCAAGGGCCTCGCGGCGCTCGGCAGATGGACGCCCGACACGTCCATCTCCTTCAACCTGTCCGCGCGGGACCTCGCCGACCGCGCGTTCATCTTCTCGCTCGTGGCCCAGGTCTACCGCTTCGGGATCGCCCCGTGCCGGATCGAGTTCGAGATCACCGAGACCGCGGTGATGACCGACATCGAAACCTCGCGCGAGCTGCTGGCGGACCTCGCCTCCGCGGGCTTCAGGATCGCCCTCGACGATTTCGGCTCGGGCTATTCCAGCTTCGAGTATCTCGACGAGCTGCCGCTCGACAAGGTCAAGCTCGACAAGAGCTTCGTCCGCAAGATCTCCCGCAACGCGACGTCGCGGGAAATCGTCTCCGGCATCATCGACCTGTGCCGGAAGCTGGGCCTGCGATGCGTGGTGGAAGGGGTGGAGACCGAGGAGGAGCTGACGATCCTGCGGCAGCTCAACGCCGAGATCATCCAGGGCTATCTGTTCGGAAAGCCCATGACCGCCGAGGACGCGACGGCGCGGATCCACGAGCAGGAATTCAGACGCCTGCGCGCCTAGCGGAGCGGCATCGATACGCGTCGCGCCGCCTGCCTAGGCTGGCGCGGCGATCGAGCCGCGCTCGACGAAGTCGGCGCGCATCGTCACGACCCGGCCTGGTCCCTCGGCGCCTTCGATGCGGTCGAGCAGCATGGTCGCGGCGGTCTCGCCCATGGCGAGCCGCGGCTGCGCCATGGTGGAGATGCCGGGCGACAGGAAGCTCATCCATTCGAGATCGTCGAAGCAGACCAGCGACAGGTCGGCGGGCACGCTCAGCCCCGCCGCCGAAACCGCGCCCATGACGCCTTCCGACATGGTGCCGTCGGTGGCGAACAGGGCCGTCGGCCGGTCCGGCCTTTCGAGGAGCGTCCGCGCCACGTTTTGCGCAGCCTCCGCGGAATAGGCGCCCACGCGGCGAATGAGCGAGGCATCGACCTCCAGCCGCGCCTGCCGGTGGGCGCGCAGGTAGCCCAGAAGGCGCTGCCAGCTCGGATAGAGCGTGTCCGTGGACAGCACTTCGCCGGCAAGGCCGCGGCGCAGGAAGGCCTCGAGCCCGCCCTCCTGCTCCTCCAGCATTTCGCCGACAAGGCCGATGCGCCGGTGTCCGGCGGCGATCAGCGCCGAGACGGCACGCTCGGCGGCGGCGATGTTGTCGATCGCGACCCGGTCGACCTCGAGCCCGGCCACGCTGCGGTCGAGGAGGACGAGCGGCAGGCCGGCCGACTGGAGATCGCGCAGATGGCGTGCGTTCCTGGTGTCGCAGGGCGAGACGATCAGCCCGTCCACCTGCTTTTCCAGAAGCAGGTTCACGGCGCGGATCTCCTTGGCGAGGTTCTCGTCGGAATTGACGATCAGCAGGCCGAAATCGCGGCTTTCCACGACATCGGCGATCCCGCGCAGGATCGAGGCGTAGAAGGGGTTCTGGATGTCTCCCGCCACCACGCCGATGGTGCGGGTCTTGCCGGTGATGAGGCCGCGGGCGAGCGCATTGGTGCGATAGCCGAGCTTGCGGGCCGCCTGTATGACCTGCTCGCGCGTCTCCTCGCTCGAATAGCCGTAGCTGCCCAGCACGCGCCCGGCGGTCGCCGTCGAGACCCCGGCCAGGCGGGCCACGTCCGCAATCGTCGCCTTCGATCTCTTCGCCACCGCGTGCCGTTCCTTCCTCTACCAACCGCCCTCTACGATCCGACGTCGCGTGATGGCAGGAATCGCGGCCGGGAGCGATCCGGTATCTTGCATCATGCCGCGTTATTCAGAGCGATTGCGGTGAAGACGTCGAGATGCGCGCCGCCGACATTCTTGAAGACGGTGATCTCGTCGGCCGAGCGGCGGCCCTGCACGCGCCCTCGCGCGAGGTCGAAATGATCGCCGGCGACGGCGTCCGGCGCGATCAGCCCCGAGGCGAGAGCCTGGCCGAGATCGCCCGTGCTTTCCATGCCGCGCCGCGTGTCCACGAAGATGCGGCCCCGCAACAGCGCCGTGTCGTCGGTCTCGCGCAGGCTCGTCATGTAGGCGCCGACGAGATCGAGATGCGTGCCGGGCTTGAGCAGCGCGCCCTTGACGAGGGTGCGGTCGGACATGGTCACGCAGGCGATCACGTCGGCCTGCGCCACCGCCGCGTCGATGTCGGCAACGGCCTGCACATCGACGCCGTCCCTGCGCAGGGCGGCGGCGACGGCCTCGGCCTTGGGGGCGGTGCGGTTCCAGATCAGCACGCGCCGAATCGACGGGCGGGCGGCCATGTGCGCGGCCGCGAAGTGCGGGGCGAGCGCGCCGGCCCCCACGATCAGGAGCACCTCAGCGTCCTCGCGGGCGAGCAGCGAGGCGCCGAGCGCGGAGTCGCCGGCCGTCTTGCGCGCGGTCATCGCGGCGCCGTCGGCGACCAGAAGCGGCGCGCCGGTCGAGCCGTCGAACATGGCGACTAGCCCCTGCACGTTGGGCTGCGGCGGCGACAGCGTCTCGTTGCCCGGGAAGACGCCCACCATCTTGACGGCGACGGGGCCGCCCGGAACCCACCCCGGCAGGGTGATGAACCGGTTGCCGCTGCCGGCGGGATCGTCCTGCACCACCACGTCCGACACGGGCATCGCCCCGCGATGCGCCTCGGCGAGCGCGTCGATCAGGTAGGGCCAGGGCAGGGCGGCGTGAACCGCGGCGGCATCGAAGACCTTCATCATATCCCTCGTTGCGTCCCGCGTCGGGGCTCAGTTCTTCACGGCGAGCGTGACCAGGTGACAGGGCGTGACCAGTTGCGACAGGGCGAGCGCCCGGCCCTCGCCGTCGAACACGGTCTTCTCGATGCGGTAGACCGGCTCCGTCGCGGAGACCCCGAGCTCGGCGGCTTCCGGAGCGCGGGCAAAACCGACGTCGATCAGCCGTTCGGCGCCGGCGAGCGCGATGCCGTAGGCGATGCGCAGCGTGGCGAAGAAGGATTGGCCGGCCTCCACAGGCGCAAGCGCGGCAGCGAAGCGCGCCGCATCGAAATAGAGCGATTCCAGCGTCATCGGCCGGCCGTCCACCTCCAGAAGCCGGACGAAGCGCACCAGCCGCGACGCCCCGAGCCTTTCCGCAATCGCCGGCGCATCGACATCGTCGCTGCGCTCGAGAATGCGGTGGCCGGCCTTGCGGCCCTGTCCCTCGACGACCTCCGAGAAGCCCGAGAGCGAAATCGTCTGCTGCATCTTGCGCGGCGCGACCAGCGTGCCCCTGCCTTGCTGGCGGACGAGCCGGCCTTCGGCGCACAATTCGCCCACCGCCCGGCGCAGGGTGATGCGGCTCACGCCATAGGTCGCGCACAGCTCCAGTTCGGGCGGCAGGAAGCTACCTTCGGCAAGACGGCCGGCCTCGATCTCGGAGAGGATCTTGCGCCGGACCTGTTCGTAAAGCGGCAGCAGGCCGTCTTGCTCCATCGGGGCCTCAGTAGTCGGATAGCTTCTTCATGTAGCGGCGACCTTCCAGCATGACCTGCCGGCGATGGTCGGCCACCTTATAGATGAAGCGCCACAGCGTGTCGAAGAAGATGAGCGGCACGACATTGCCGCGGAAGCGCTCGTCGATGCCCGACAGGTCGAGCTTCGCGGCGTCGAGCACCAGAATGTTCTCGGGCCTGCCGAAACGGTGCAGGAAGGCATCCGCGCGGTCGTCCAGCGGCCGCGTCGAGTCGAGACCCTTCATCAGGACGAAGCAGCGCGTCTCGTCCAGCACCTCGAACGGGCCGTGGAAGAACTCGTTGGAATGGATCGCCTGGCTGTTGATCCACTGCATCTCCATCAGCACGCAGATCGCGAAGGAATAGGCCGCGCCGTAGCTCGCGCCCGACGCCATGGTGTAGACGACGTCCTGCTTGGCGAAATGCGCGGCGTAGCGATCCCACAGCGGCGCATAGGTTTCCTGCGCGCGGTCGATCGCCGCCTGAAGGCTATGGAGGCTGTCGATCAGGGGTTCCGTCAGGTCTTCGCCGCCGGTGGCCGCGACCAGGCCCATGACGATCTGGTAGATGACCGAATAGTTGCTGTCCCTGGCGTCGATGGGCACGCCCGTGGTGTAGGGCGCCTCGAACTTCACCGGATGGTGCACGGCGGTGCCGAGCGGAGAGCCCGGCTCGACCGTGAGGCCGATGGTGATCGCGCCCTTCTCGCGCGCGAACCTGGCGGCCGCCGCGGTCTCCTTCGTGGTGCCGGTCATCGAGCACAGGATCACCAGCGTGTCGCGCCCGAGGCGTCGGGGTGCGCGGGCGACGAACTCGGCCGCGTTGTAGACGTCCGACGGCAACGCGCCGTGCTGGTCGAGCATGAACTTCGCCGGGTGCATGATCGACAGCGAGCCGCCGCAGGCCACGAAGAAGACATGGCGCAGCGCCTTCGCGTCGATGGCCGAGAGCGCGGCCGAAACGGCCGGATGGAAACGGTCGGGGAGGGGCATAAGGGCACCACCTTGTGTATAAGATGACATAATACATATTAATCGTTGCGCTCAGGTGTCAAGCAGCAGTTGACAAGCTGCGCAATTTGTTGCGAACGTTCTCACATCGTCACAGAGATGAGATACCGGTGTCACAGGCCGCCCCCAGAATCCTCGCCTTCGGCGACAATGTCGTGGACTGCTACCGCGACCGGCAGCGCATGTTTCCCGGCGGCAACTGCGTCAACCACGCCGTCTTCGCGCGACGCTTCGGCGCCGAGACGGCCTATGCGGGCGCGGTCGCCGACGATGCGGCAGGACGCGCGATCCGCGACGCCCTTGTGGCGGAGGGCGTGGAGACGTCGCTCCTGCGCTTCCTGCCGGGCCAGACCGCCTATTGCGTGATTGCCACGGAAGGCGGCGAGCGCGCCTTTCTCGGGGCCAATCTCGGCGTGTCGGTCATAGCGCCGTCGCCGGCCGACCTTGCCTGGATGAAGACGGCGGATGCCGTGCATACCGGCCGGTCGAGCCACGTCGATGCGTGGCTTGAGCATTTCGCGTCGCTGACGCGCGTTTCATACGACTTCGCCACCATCCGCGACGAGGGACGCATCGCGGCGATCGCGCCGTACTGCTTCCTTGCCGGCTTTTCGGGCGGCGGACTGAGCCGCGGGGAAGCGCAGGCGCTTGCCGAAACCGCGCTGCGCCATGGCGCGCGGTGGGCCGTGATCACCCGTGGCGGCGACGGCGCGCTGCTCGCCGGTGGCGGCCGCCTTCATGAGGCGCCGGCGGTCCTCGTCCGGCCGGTCGATACGCTGGGCGCCGGCGACACGTTCATCGCGCGCACGCTCGTCGGGCTCCTCCGTAACGAGACGCCCGATGCGATCCTGAACGCCGCCGCCGCGGCTGCGGCCGAGACCTGCCTGTCGCCCGGCGCCTTCGGACACGGCGTGCCGATGGCGGTGGACCTCGCAACCGCGCTCACCATCGAGGAGATCTACGCCACGACCCGGCCCGTGCCCGGCCCCGAGGCCGCGCCGGCGGGTGTGTGAGGCGAGGAGGAGAAGGAAAGCGTTCTCACAAGCCTGCTCTCTTTTCATCCGGAAGTGCCGCTGAACAGCAACGCAGAACAACAACAGGCCGAACCCAACAGGAGGACTAGCAATGACCCGTTTCACCCCGTCCCTGCGGCGCCTCGCCGCCGCTGCGACTGTCACCACCATGCTCGCGGGGCTGTCCGGCGCCGCCCTCGCGCAGGACGTCACCATCCGCATCGCCACCGTGAACGCGCCGACCAGCGAGTCGTGGAAGGGCGTGATGGCGACCGCCGAACGCGTCACCCAGCGCACGGAAGGCCGCGTCGCGTTCCAGGGCTTCCCGTCCGGCCAGCTCGGCACCACCACCGACTCGATCGAGCAGGCGAGTCAGGGCCTGCCGGTGATGACCTTCACCTCGGCGTCGTTCCTCTCCAGCTTCGGCGTGCCGGAGCTGTCGATCGTGGAAGGCCCGTTCGTCGTCTCCAACACGCAGGAAGCCGAGAACCTCGCCTTCTCAGCGCTGATGCAGGGCTACTACGACCGTCTCGCCGAGTCCGCCGGCATCCGCGTGGTGGCGCTCAACTGGTTCGACGGCCCCCGCCACATGATCGGCACCGCCGGCTATCCCTCGCCGGAAGACCTTAAGGGCGTGCGCATGCGCGTGCCGCCGGTCGAGACCTGGCTGAAGACGTTCGAGCCGCTGGGCGTGATCGCCACCACCGTCGAGGCGGCGGAAGTCTATTCCGCGCTGTCGCAGGGCGTGGTCACGGCGGCCGAGAGCCCGCTCACGGGCCTGCGCGCCTCGGGCTGGCAGGAAGTCGCCAAGGAAATCACCCTGACGGGCCACTTCAACCTCTTCACCGGCTGGGTCATGAGCGAGGCCGCCTTCCAGCAGCTGAGCGAAGGCGACCGCGACATCCTGCTCGAGGAGTTCCGCAAGGGCGGCCAGGACCTGACCGCTGTTTCGGCCGGTCTCGAATCCGAAATCCGCGCCGAGTTCGAGGCGCAGGGCGTGACCTTCCACGAGGCCGACCTCGACGCCTACCGCCAGGCCACGGCGAGCTTCTACACCAGCTTCCCGAACTGGCCGGAAGGGCTCTATGATCAGGTCCGCGCGGCGGCCACCGGGAACTGACAGCCACCAGCCGGGCGGGCCGTCTCGCGGCGCGCCCGGCTCCTTGAGCCGTGGGAGGCGGTTTCATCGATGAAAGCCTTGCGTGCGATCGTGGAGTTCGTGGGCGTGACGGTGCCCGCGCTGCTTCTTGCGGCGCTGGTTGCGATCGTCATGGCCGATGTGGTGGCGCGCAACTTCTTCGCCACCTCCATCATGTGGGCGCAGGAGCTGGCGGTGGTGCTGATGGCCGCGGCGGTGTGGCTCGGCCTTTCGGGCGCCGCCATGCAGGGGCAGCTTTTCGGCATCTCGCTCTTCGTCGACAGGCTGCCTCCGCGCCCCGCCCGCTATGCACGCCTCGTCGCCGACCTTCTGGTGCTGCTGATCGCTGCGCAGGTCATCCGCGCCGCCTACGCCCAGATCTCGACCGCGCGCTTCACGACGTTCCTGACGCTGGGCTGGCCGAAATGGATCGTCGCAGCGCTTCTCGCCGTGGGCATGGGCCTCGTCATCGTCGGACGCCTGATCGACATGGCCGACAGCTTCAGGAAGGCACGCCCGTGACCGTCGTCGCCATCGTCTTCGTCATCCTTCTCGCCCTCGGCCTGCCGGTCGGCTTCGTCATGCTCGGCGCATCGATGGCCTATTTCGCCATCAACCCGATGATGACCAGCCTCGTGGCGCAGCGCATGTCGTCGGGGCTCGAATCCTTCCCGCTTCTGGCGATCCCGCTGTTCGTCGTCGCCGGGGCGGCGATGGCGCGCGGCGGCATCGCCGACCGTCTCTATGCCTTCTGCGAGACGCTCGTCGGCCACTGGCGCGGCGGCCTCGCGCAGATCGCGGTGCTGAACTCCGTCTTCATGGGCGCGATGTCCGGCTCGGCCAACGCCGATGCCGCCATCGACGCGCGCACCATCGTGCCCGTCATGCGCTCACGCGGCTATTCCAACGCCTACGGCTCCGTCGTCAGCGCCGCCTCCTCGCTCATCGCGCCGATCATGCCGCCCAGCATCGCGCTGATCGTCTACGGCCTGCTCACCGACACCTCGATCGGCCGGCTGTTCATGGGCGGCGTCATCCCCGCTCTGGTGATCGCCGTGGCGCTGATGCTGACCGTGCGCTGGACGGCCGTCCGCATGGATCTCGCGCCGGCGCGCGAGACCCGGGCCGGCCCGCGCGAGGTTCTCAGGCACGGGCGTGCGGCGCTGTGGGCGCTGGCGATGCCGGTGATGCTGCTGTTCGGCCTGCGCAGCGGCTGGTTCACGCCGACCGAGCTCGGCGCCGTCGCCGCCGTCTACGCCTTTGTCGTCGGCGTCGTCGTCTATCGCGGGCTGACCGTCGGCGAGTCCCTGTCGCTGTTCTCCGAATCCGCTCTCACCACGGCCAGCGTGATGTTCATCGTCGCCTCGGCCTCGGTCTTCTCGCTCATCCTTAGCCTGGAGCAGGTGCCGCAGCAGCTGATCACGGCGCTGCTGGCGATCTCCGACAACAAGTATGTGGTGCTGCTCGTCGTCAACATCGCGCTGCTGATCCTGGGCACCGTGTTCGAGGGCCTCGCCATCATCGTCATCCTCGGTCCGCTCCTGGTGCAGGTGGCGAAGACGCTGGGCATCGACCCGGTGCATCTGGGCGTCGTGCTGGTCTTCAACACCGCCATCGGCTCGCTCACCCCGCCGGTGGGAACCGTCATGTTCACCGTGTGCTCGATCACGCGCTGCTCCGTCGAGGATTTCACGAAGAGCTTCGTGCCGTTCCTGATAGCGGCGGTAGGCGTGCTGTTCCTGCTCACCTATGTCCCGGCGCTCGTGATGTTCCTGCCCAATCTGGTGTTCTAGGCGGGGCGGCGTTCGGGGACGGCTTCCCTACCTCGAAAACAGATCGGTGTCGCTGACGTCGTTCTGCGCGACGAGGAGGCTGCAGGACAGGCCGTCGAGGAGGCTCGATCCCACCGAGCCGCTCCACCATCGGGCGAAGGAGCTCTGATGGCGGTGGCCGACGACGACCAGGTCGGCCGCACACTGTCTCGCCGTCTCCGCGATCTCGCGGGCAGGGTTGCCGAACGCCAGCCGCGCCTCCGGCGCGAAGCCGAGCGTTTTCAGGCGCTCCGCGCCTTCGGCCAGGATCTGCGCATAGGCTTCCTCCTGATGCTCGGCCGCGCCGGGGCCGGCCCCTTCGGCCATCACGATGCCGGTGGAAAGGTTCACCACCGCGAGCAGCACCACCTCGGCGTCGCAGAGCCGGGCAAGCATCGCGCCCTCGTGCAGGGCGCGCCGGCCCTCGACCGAGCCGTCATAGGCCAGCAGGATTCTTCGGTACATCGACAGGCTCCATTGCAACGGCGTTGCCACGGCGGCGAACAGGGGATATTGATAGCGCCCTATTCGATAGGAAGCTATCCTTATGAGTGTCGGCGAGCAATTCGCAATCGAGCTCGGGCGCGTGAGCCGGCAATGGCGCAAGCGTCTCGACGAGCGGCTGAAGCACACGGGTCTGACCCAGGCGCGCTGGATGGTGCTGCTGCATCTGTCGCGGACCGGCCCGATGTCGCAGCGGGAGCTGGCGGAGACGGTCGGCATCGAAGGGCCGACGCTGGTGCGCATGCTCGACAGTCTCGAGGGGCAGGGGCTTCTCGAACGCCGGGCCTGCGAGGACGACCGCAGGGTGAAGCGGGTCCACCTCACGGAAGCGGCCCGCCCCGTCCTCGCCGAGATCACCAGCATCGCCACCGCGTTGCGGAAGGAGCTGCTGGCGGAGATGGCGGACGGCGAGCTTCGCGCGGCGTGGAAGGTCCTCAAGGACATCGGGGACCGGTTGGAGAACCTGTAAGTGGACAAGATAGTCGAGCTGAGGAAAGAGAACGACGCCGAGGCGCGGCAAAGCGGCGAGGCGTCGCCGCCGCGCCCGGAGGCGGAGCGGCGGCGCAGGAACGGAAACCTGCGCCTCGTTCTCAGCCTTGCCGCCCTCGTCGCGGCCGGCGTCGTGGCATGGCCGTGGGTCGCTGCGCGCTGGACCCATGTCGCGATCAACGACGCCCGCGTCGCGGCCAATCTGGTGACGGTCAGCAGCGAGGTCAGCGGCCGGGTCACCTCCGTGCCGGTGATCGTCGGCGACCGGGTCACGAGGGGGCAACTGCTCGCGACCATCGACGGCGAGCAGACATCGCTCGAGCTGAAGGCGCTCGATGCCCAGATCGCGGGCGTGGATTCCCAACAGGACCAGCTTCGCGCCCAGCAGGAGATGGTCCGCACCCAGGTCGAGGCGAAGCTCGTGGCCGGCCGCACCCAGGTCGCGGCCGCGGAAGCGGCGCACCGCGCGAGCGAGGCGACGCTCGCCAATGCGCGTAGCCGCTTCGAGCGCATCAGCAGGCTGGCCGCAAGCAACGTCACATCCGAGCAGGCGCGCGAGGAGGCGCAAGCCGCGCTGACCACGGCGGAGGAGCAGGAGCGGGTCGCGGCGGCAGGCATCGACACCGCGAAGGCCAACATCGAGGTCGCGCAATCGGAGGCGGCGCAGATCGCCGTGATCGAACGCCAGATCGCGACGCTGGAGGCGCAGAAGGGGTCGCTTGTCGCGCAAAGGGACCAGAAGCGCGTCGATCTCGCGCGGCGGGAAATCCGCGCGGATTTCGACGGCGTGGTCGACGGCACGTTCGTCGATGCCGGCGAGTATGTGGCGCCCGGCACCAGGCTCCTCATCTATCACGATCCCGGCGTGATCTGGATCGACGCCAACGTCAAGGAGACGGATTTCAACCGGGTGAGGCTCGGCGCGCCCGCCGCCGTCACGGTGGACGCCTATCCGGCCATCGCGTTCCGCGGCGAGGTCGCGAGGCTGGGCGAGGCGGCGACGAGCCAGTTCGCGCTGCTGCCCAGCCCCAACCCGAGCGGCAACTTCACCAAGATCACCCAGCGGCTGCCGATCCGCATCTCGCTCGACCAGAGGGACGGATTGCTCAGGCCCGGCATGATGGTGGAAGTCAGCGTCGATGTCGTCGATTGACGCGCTGTTCCTGCGCTACGGGCCGGCCTATCGCTGGCTCGCGACCGCGACGGTGATGATCTCGACCATCGCGGTCGTGCTGTCCACCACCATCGTCAACGTCGCCATTCCCGACGTGATGGGCGCCTTCGGCATCAGCCAGGTGCAGGCGCAGTGGATCTCGACCGGCTTTCTCGCGGCCATGACGGCCACCATGCTCTTGACCGACTGGGCCGACAAGGCGTTCGGCCAGCGCGCGACCATGATCGGCTCGCTGGTCCTGTTCATGCTGGGCTCGATCCTGGGTGGCGTCGCGCCAAATGAGAACGTGCTCACCATCGCCCGTGTCATCCAGGGCGCGGCCGCCGGCATCGTGCAGCCGCTCGCCATGATCCTGCTCTTCCAGGTCTTCCCGCCCGACCGGCGCGGCGCGGCGATGGGCGTGTTCGGCATCGGCGTGGTGCTGGCGCCGGCGCTGGGGCCGTGGATCGGCGGCCTGCTGATCGACACCTTCAGCTGGCACTACGTCTTCTTTCTCGGCATTCCCTTCGCGATCCTCGGCATCGTGCTGTCCAACCTCTTCCTGCCGACGCGTGCAGACCGGCCCGCGCCCCGGCTTCGACTGGGGCGGGATGGCGCTTCTGTGCGTCTTCCTCGGCTTCCTGCTCAACGCGCTGACCAACGCCCAGCGGCAGGGCTGGACGTCGGACCCCATTCTCGCCCAGTTCATCATCGCCGCGCTCGCCGCGGCCGGGTTCGTCTGGTGGGAAATCCGCACCGCCAAGCCGATGCTGGACTTGAGGCTGTTCGCCAACCTGCCGTTCTCGGCGGCGTCGCTGGTCGCCTTCATCATGGGCGCCGGCCTGTTCGGCTCCACCTATCTGGTGCCGCTCTTCGTGCAGACGATCCAGGGGCTGACGCCCACCCAGGCCGGGCTGCTGCTGATGCCGTCGGGCTTCGTCCTCGTTCTCGTCTTCCCGATCGCCGGACGGCTGTCGGACCGCGTGCCCGCCGGCTATCTCATCGGGGCGGGCATGTTCATCTTCGCGTGGTCGTCCTGGCTGACCGCCTCCGTCAGCATCGACACCACCTTCTGGACGCTGGCGTGGTGGACGGTCATCTCCCGCATCGGTCTCGGCCTGGTGTTCCCGTCCCTGACGGCCGGCTCGCTGAAGGTGCTGCCGCGCGAGCTGATCGGGCAGGGCTCCGGCGCGATGAACTTCATCCGCCAGCTCGGCGGCGCCTTCGGCGTCAACCTGCTGGCCGTCTTCCTCGAACGGCGCACCATGCTGCATGCCGACGCGCTGGCGGCGACGCAGACCAGCGACAACCCAGCCACCATGGACCTGCTGGCGCGGGTCGCCGGCATCGTCAGGGCGGCCGGCCTGCCGGATTTCCAGCAGCTGCCCGCGGCCCTGCAATTCCTCGGGCAGGTCGTCTCCATCCAGGCGAACACGCTCGCCTTCCACGACGGCTTCCTCGTCGTCACGCTCATCTTCCTCATCGCGCTGCTGCCGACCTGGCTGCTGCACAGGGCGCAGCGGGGCCATTGAGGGGATCGCCTTTTCTCGTACGTGCATGAAACGGAGACGCCAATGTCGATCGATCATCAGGGCCGGACGCTTCCCGAACCCGTCGCCGCCGCCGTCGCGGCCGGAACCAATGTCATGCGCGCCTTGCGCGAATGGGCGGGCTACAGCGTGGACGAGCTCGCCCTGACCAGTGGCCTCACCGCGGACGAGATCGCGGCCCTCGAAGCCGGCGACGACACCGACCGCAGCCGGCTCGACCGGATCGCAACCGCGCTCGGCTTGCCCGAGGGCGCATTGACCCCCGATTGAGGACGCGGCCGGCCGTATCCGCTGCCGTGCGCGGGGCATGATACGGTATCTCGACCGCATCGCTGCTAAAATCGTCTTGTTATGCCACCGTCGTCATTGCCTTCATCGCCGGCCGCGCGAGGCTGTGGCCTTGCCCGTGACTGCCTTCGCCGGGATCGGTCACGGCGCTATCTGCGCGTGCCGAAGAGGTAGCCGATCGCCGCCGCCATGATGAGCTGCACCGCGCTCGCGAATTCGGGCGACAGCTGCGCCCGTCCGTCCGCAACGCCGGCCGGCTGAAGGCCGCCGTAGCGAAGCCAGAGGACGACGATTGCGCCGCCCAGCGCCGCGGCCGCGGCCAGCCTCAGGAACGACAGCACGCCCGACGCGGCGCCGGTCGCCGGGG
>JACZJD010000654.1 GCA_014860725.1 Aquamicrobium sp. | reverse complement strand
ATCCCGGAGAATTGCCATGTTCCTGGAGCGCATACTCATCGAGGACATCCGCTCCATCGGCCGGGCGGAGCTTGAATTCACGCAGATCGACGCCGAGCAGACCATGCGGAAATGGTCGCTTCTGGTCGGCGACAACGGCTCCGGCAAAAGCACGGCGCTCAAGGCCATCGCGCTCGTGCTGGCCGGTTCGGACGCGCTGCCGCATGTGATCGGAGAGCCCGGAAGCTGGGTGCGGCGCGGCCGCTCCACCGGCCGGATACTCGCCACCTTGCGCACGGCCGGCTGGGAGGAGCGCCGGGTCGAGCTGGTCATCGGCGCCGACGACCTGCCGAGCGACGTGCTCCGGCGCAATGTCGACGGGCTCGCCCGTCTCGACGAGGCGCTGAGACATGCCGCGCAGAACTATTTCGTCGTCGGCTACGGCCCCTACCGGCGCCTCAGCCCGCCGTCGATCGCGCCGTCCGCCGCCTCCGCCCGCCTTCCGCTGCGCGCCCAGAGCATGCTCACCCTGTTCGACAGGGACGCCTCGGTGACGCCGCTCGCGAGCTGGGCCATGGCGCTCGAATACCGGCGCGGCGCCGACGGCCTCGACGTCGTGCGCGACGCGATGAACGCGCTGCTGCCGGACATCAGCTTCGAGAGCATCGACAAGGCCCGCGGCACCCTCATGTTCTCGACGCCGGACGGGCTGCTGCCGCTGGAGCAGATCAGCGACGGATACCAGAACGTCGCGGCCTGGATCGGCGACCTGCTGACGCGCGTCACGGACTCCTTCGCCCACCACAACCACCCGCTGCGCGCCCGCGGCCTGCTTCTCATCGACGAGGTCGACGCGCATCTGCACCCCACCTGGCAGCGGCGGCTGCGCGAGTTCCTCGACACGACCCTGCCGAACTTCCAGATCGTCGCCACCACGCATTCCGCGCTCACGCTGCAGCAGTCGCACGAGGGCGAGGCCGTCATCCTCAAGCGGGGAGAGGCAGGCGACGTCACGGCCCAGCCCTTCCCGGGCGACCCGTCGAAGCTCAGGCTGCACCAGATCTACGACATGGCCTTTGGCATCACCTCGCTCGACTCCTGGGAGATCGAGCAGAGCAAGCAGCAATATCGCGAGCTCACGCAGCGGGCCGAAACGCTGTCGCCGGAGGAGACGCGCACGCTCGAGGATGTCCGGCGCACGCTGGAGCAGCTGCCGGCGGACCCGGCACCCGCGCTCGGCAACGAGTCCCTCGACGCGTTCTTCCGGAAGCTCGACCGCGCGACCGAGACCATCTCGGGCCAGATCGGCAGGGGCCGGGAATGATCCCGCTGGAAAGGGACCGGGCGCGCATCGATGCGGCGTTCCTCGACCCCACGCGCCACACCAATCTCGTCGAGCTGTTCCGCGAGGCGCGCGACGGCCGCCTCAAGGTCAAGGAGGTCAAGGACAAGATCTTCGCCTCGTCGCGATGGTCGCGCGCCAAGGACCAGCTGCGCCGCGAGACGCACGGCAAATGCGCCTTCTGCGAGGCGCCGACCGACGCGGTCTATTATGGCGACGTCGAGCATATCAGGCCGAAGGCCGCCTATTGGTGGCTGGCCTATTGCTACGACAACTGGCTCTACAGCTGCCGCGTGTGCAACGGCAAGAAGGGCGACAGGCACGACATCCGGGGAATGGCGATCGGCGCGCCGCCGCTGAGCCCCGGCATGGACGAGCAGGCGCTGCTCGCGCTCGCCCTGCAGGCATCGCCCGACCCGCGCGACGCCGCGGCAGTCGCGGCCCTGAGGAGCGCGATGCTCGGCGAGGCCTCCTGCCTGCCCGATCCCTATCTCGTCGATCCGACGCGGCTCTTCGTCTGGACGGCGGATGCGACGCTGCGCGAGGTGCGGATCGCGCCGCGGCCGGGCGTGGCGGAAGCCGCCGACGCCTTCGACGCGGCCGAGCGCATCGTCAACCTCAACCGCCCCGAACTGCTGATCGCGCGCTGGAAGACCTACGAGAATGTCGAGCTGATGTGCGGCTTCGTCGCGGAGGCGCCCCAGCCGCTGGCCGACAGGATCAGGGACGCGGTGCGCCTCCTGGCGCAGCCCGACGCGCCGTTCTCGGCGATGACGACCTATTTCGCGCGCGAGGAATGGGGCGTCATCTGACCTCTTCCGGCGGCGCGCCGACCATCACCGCATCCTTCGGCAGCCGCCCGGCATAGCCCTTGCGCGCGAAGGCCGACCAGTGGACCAGCGGGGCGCGGCCCATGTCGCGCCGGCGCGCGAGGTTGATGCGCCAGCGGCCGGTGGCGAAGGACTTCTTCGGCACGATCTCGGCGAGCCACCACAGGCGCCGGAGCGACCGGTGCATCCCGGCGTCGGGATCGGGGCGCGCCTGATTCGTATCCGAGACGCCGAGCGCCTTGTCGAGCCGGTCCGGGTCGACGGCGAGGCCGTGGGCGGCGGCCTCCTCCACCATCCATTGCAGCGCCAGCTTCGACAGGCCGCTGTCCTTCTCCGGATAGCCGCCGCCGACGTCGCCGTGGACCCCGGCGAACCAGACCTGCTTCAGGTCCTGGCGGGCGGCGAGGCGTTCCGGCAGCCGCTTCAGCAGGTTGGTGCGGAAGAAGGCGCGGCGCTCGTCGATGGCGACCGCGTGGCGGGCCGTGCGCACGATCACGTTGCTCGCCGTATAGGGCAGCCTGAGCGGATTGCTGATCCAGCCGACGGAGGCGACGGTGTCCCAGACGCCGAGGAAATGGATCGAGCACGGCCGCTGCACCAGCGTGGCGCGGAACTCGTCGGCCAGCCGGAACGGGCTGCGCTCGGGATCGGCGTCCGCATCGGCGTCGTTGACGCCCATCAGCAGCCGGATCGCATAAGGCACAAGCGGGTCGTTGCCGGCCGGCAGCAGCCCGTACATGCGCACCAGCGCCGCCACCGCCCGCACCGTATAGGCGCCGCGGCTGTATCCGAACAGGAAGACGCGGTCGCCCGGCCGGTGGTTGTTCATCAGGAAGGTGTAGGCGTCGCGCACGTCGTCGGCGAGGCCGTAGCCTATCGCGCGTCCGAGAAGCCGGGTGACGCGCCGCGCCACCTGCGTCAGCGCGCCGGGAGGCTCCATGGTGCCGAGGCCGGGCTGGTAGTAGACGATCTGCGCCTCGTCCTGCCGCAGGACGCCGCAGAGCTTGAGGACGTTGGTGCGGTCGAAGGCGAACTCGTTCGCCGTGCCGTCGCAGCAGATGACGATGTTGCGCATGGCATCCCCCTCCCCGGGCCGGCTCACGCGACCCGATGGATCGAGCCTAGCGCAACCGGCGGCGGGAAACGAGATGGCCGCAGGCGCGCCCGGACTGGTGCCTTCGGATACGCCCCATCGCCGGAAATCCGCGAACCTATCTGCGCATGACGACGGCTGCCCCGGCGCAGCAGATGACGATCATGCCGAGGATGCTGAGCGCGTCGGGCACGTGGCCGAACACGACCCAGCCGAGAATGCCGGCCCACATCAGCTGCATGTAGGTGACCGGCCCGAGCACGGAGACCGGCGCGAGGCGGAAGGAGGCCGTCAGCAGGTAATGTCCAAGGCCGCTCGCCATGCCGATCGTCGCGAACAGCAGCGCGTCGCGCAGGGAGAGCGGGGGGCCGCCGAGCGACCACGGGACGAGGGAGCCGAAGCAGACGGACCCCGCTATGGCGGAGTTGAGGAGCAGCGCGACCGTGGTTTCCGACCGCGCGAGCGACCGGGACAGGAGCTGGTAGGCCGCGTTGCCGGCGACGGCCATGAGAAGGAAGGCGACCCCGACGGGATCGAGACCGCCGCCCGGCCGCACCACCAGCAGCACGCCGACGAAGCCGACCGCGCAGGCGATCCAGCCGGCGGCGCCGGTCCTTTCGCCGAGGACGGCGGGCGCCAGCAGCGCGACGGCGACCGGCGTCAGGAAGAAGATCGCCGTCGTCTCGGCGACCGGCATGCGCTGGAGGCCGAGCCCCATGAGCAGGGAGGTGGCGACGAGGCACAGCGACCGCAGCACCACCAGCCCGGTGCGTCGGGTGCGCAGCATCTGCCGGCCGTGGCGGGGATAGAGCACGGCGGCGATCACCAGCATGTGGATCGCATAGCGCGCCGCCATGACCACCGGCACCTCGTAGCGCGCGACCAGATATTTCGTCGCCGTGTCCATGCCGGCAAGGACGAGGACGGCGATGGCCAGCAGCAACACGCCCCGCACCGGCGCGTAGGTCGAAGGACCGGCACTCAAGACGTCACCCCCTTGCCCGCGGCACCGACAGCGGGCCCAGCCGCCCGGGCGGCCGCCTGCGCACCCCGCCGCCTTCACTGCTTGCGTTATCGGTTTGGTTTCAGCTGCTGTTCGTCGGAGACCGGCGACGTGACCACGATGAAGACGAGGTCGCAGAGGCCGTTGTTGCTGACGGAATGGACGACGCCGGGCGGCACGTAGACGACATCGTGCCTTCTCGCGATGCGGACCTCGCCATCCAGCTCGATCGTGGCCTCACCTTCGAGCACGTGATAGACCTGCTCCTGCACCGCGTGGACATGCCGCTCGACATGGGCCATCGGCTGATACATCGAGATGCGATAGTCGATGTGCCTCGCCCCCTTGGTCTCCGGGTCGACCAGCGGTTTCGAAAGCGCGCCGCCATGATGGCCGGGATACTGCCTCCACGGCGTCTCGACGACATTGCGCACCGACGCCTTCCGTCCGCCCGTCATTTCGCTCTCCTCTCGAATCCCTGTCCGCTGCAGGGCTCACCGTCCGGGTCCGGCACGCACGGCATCGCCTGAAACGCCGGCCCTGGCATCGGCGAACAGCTTCATGTTGACAGCTACGGGGAAAGCGGTCAAGTTCTACGCAACAGGTTGCATGATAAGCAACCCTATCGCCGATGAAGGTTGCGTCAATGCCGACGCCGCATCAGCGAGCGAGATATGGCGAAAGAGCAGCGACATGCCATGCATCCCTGCCCTTTCGGAAAGGCGGGAGGGAAAATGCGGCTGAAAGGCAAGTGCGCGATCGTCACCGGCAGCGCCGGCTCCATCGGCAGCGCCATCGCGACGCGGCTGGCGGAAGAGGGCTGCGCCGTCGCCCTGATCGACCGCGGTCCCTCCACCGGGACCGCGCAGGAGATCGGCAGGCTGGGGCGGCCGGCCTTCGACCACCCCGCCGACGTCGCCGACTCGCGGGCGCTCCTGCAGGCGTTCGACGCCGCCGTCCGCGACCTCGGCGGGCTGGACATCCTCGTCACCGCGGCCGGCGTCACCTCGTTCGGCCCGGCCGCCACGCTCGCGGAAGCGGAGTGGGACCGGGTTGTGGCGATCAACCTCACGGGCGTGTTCCTGAGCTGCCAGGCCGCCATCGCGCATCTGAAGCGGCGCGGCGGCGGCAGGATCGTCAATATCGGCTCGGTCCTGGCGAAGAACGGCGGCAACGCCCGCCCGTGGATCGACGAGGCGGAGCAGTCGCGGGCGTCGAACGTCGCCTACGGCGCGTCGAAGGCCGGCGTCCACGCCATGACCCTCTATCTCGCCAAGGAGCTGGCGGCGCACGGCATCACGGTCAACGCCGTGGCGCCGGGCCCGATCGCCTCGGCGATGACCGCGGAGTTTCCCGCCACGCTGCGCGCGCTCATCCCGGCCGGCCGGCTGGGCACGAACGGCGAGGTCGCCGCGGCCGTGAGCTACCTCGTCGGCGACGAGGCGGGCTTCGTCACCGGCGAAATCCTCGATCTCAACGGCGGGCTGTGGGTCGACTAGCCCGTCGATCCGGCCGGAGAAGCAGAAGCCGCGCCGATCAGAACAACCGGCAAGCAGGAGCGTCCCCAGAATGACCCCACAGTCCACCTCGCGCCTGGCGGAGATTTTCGCCGAGCGCCGCGCGACGCTGGTTCCCGGCGCCTTCAACGCGCTGTCGGCGCGGGTGATCGCCGATCTCGGCTACGAGGCCGTCTACGTCACCGGCGCGGGCGTGACCAACGGCCTGCTCGGCGTGCCCGACATCGGGCTCATCACCGTGACGGAGCTTGCCGGCACGGTGGCCGCGATCCGCGACGCCGTGGACCTGCCGCTGATCGTCGATGCCGACACGGGCTTCGGCAATGCGGTCAACACCGTGCGCACCGTCCGCACGCTCGAGCGCGCCGGCGCGGACGCCATCCAGATCGAGGACCAGGTGTTCCCGAAGAAGTGCGGCCACTTCTCCGGCAAGGACGTGGTGGGGGTGGGCGAGATCGTCAGCAAGATCAAGGCCGCCGTGGACACCCGCGACCGTCTGCTGGTCGTGGCGCGGACCGACGCCCGCGCCATCCGCGGGCTGGACGACGCCATCGAGCGCGCGCAGCGCTTCGTCGAGGCCGGCGCGGACGCCGTGTTCATCGAGGCGCCGCGAACGCCGGACGAGCTGAGAAGGATCGCGCGCGAGGTCGATGCGCCGCATTTCGCCAACATGGTCATCGGCGGGCTGACGCCCGTCCTTCCCCGCAGCGAGCTGGAGGAGTACGGCTTCTCGGTGGTGCTCTACGCCAACGCCGCCCTGCAGGCGGCGCTGACGGGAATGCAGGCCGTGCTGACGCGCCTGAAGGAGGAGGGCAGACTTGAGGAGGCCGGCGGCATGATGGCGACCTTCGCCGAGCGACAGCGTATCGTGGGCAAGCCGCACTTCGATGCGCTGGAGAGGAAATACGCGGTTTCGGACGACTGAGGCGTGACGGGGTCGCCGGCAGGCGGCCACATCGTCACCGTGCGGGGATATCGGCAGGCCACATCACAATGGACGACAGGGAAATCCAATCCGGCACGCTCCGCTGCGACCTGCTGGTGATCGGCTCGGGCGCGCCCGGGCTCGCGGCGGCCGTCACCGCCGCCCATCTCGGCCTCGACGTCGTCGTCGCCGAAAAGACCGATGCAGTCGGCGGCACCAGCGCATGGTCCGGCGGCTGGCTGTGGATTCCGCGCAATCCGCTCGCCCTGGCCGCGGGGCAGGACGAGGACCCCGCGGTGGTGCGCGGCTATCTGCGCCGCGAGCTGGGCTCCTGCTATGACGAGGCCGTCATCGAGACCTTTCTCGAACAGGGGCCGAAGATGGTCTCCTTCTTCGAGAAGGAGACAAGCCTCCAGTTCATCAACGGAACCGTCTTGCCCGACTTCCACGGCAAGGTCGAGGGCGCCGCCCTCGGCGGCCGCGCCGTGTGCGCAGCACCCTATGACGGCCGCAATCTCGGCAGGGACATCGCGCTCCTGCGCCCGCCGCTCGACCTCGTGTCGCCGTTCGGCATGGGCATCGCCTCCGGCGCCGACATGGCCCACTTCTTCAACGCACTCCGGCGCTGGCCGTCCTTCCTGCACGTGACGCGGCGCGTGAGCCGGCACATGCTGGACATCGTCCTGCATGGCCGCGGCATGCAGCTCGTCAACGGCAATGCGCTGGTGGCGCGGCTGCTGCGTTCGGCGCTCGATCTCGGGGTGCGGGTCATGACCTCGGCGCCCGCCCGCGATCTGATCGTGACGGACGGCGCGGTGCGCGGCGCCCGCGTCGCCACGCCGGCCGGCACGGTCGAGATCCGGGCGGGACGGGGCGTCGTCCTCGCCGCCGGCGGCTTCCCCCATGACGAGCGGCGCAGGGCGGAGCTTTTCCCCCATGCACCGACCGGGCGCGAGCACTGGTCGGCGGCGCCGAAAACCAACACCGGCGACGGCCTGCGCCTCGGCGAAAGCGCCGGCGGCATCGTCCGCCGCGATCTCAAGGCCGCCGGCGGCTGGATACCGGTGTCGCTGGTGCCGAGGGCCGACGGCACCTTCGGGCACCATCCGCATCTGGTCGAGCGCGCCAAGCCGGGCCTGATCATGGTGCGCGCCGACGGCAACCGCTTCTGCAACGAGGCCGATTCCTACCACGACGTCATGCTGGCCCTGTTCGCCGCGACCCCGCCGGGAGAAAAGGCGGAGGCCTGGCTCGTCTGCGACCACCGCTTCCTGCGCCGCTACGGGCTCGGGCGCGCGCGACCGCGGCCGTTCCCGGTCAGCCCCTGGCTGCGCAACGGCTATCTGAAGAAGGGGCGCACCCTTGCGGAGCTGGCGGCGGCCTGCGGCATCGAGCCGGCCGGGCTCGAAAGGACGGTCGAGCGCTTCAACGGCTTCGCGCGCACCGGGCAGGACGCGGATTTCGGGCGCGGCGAAACGCCCTTCAATCGCGGCATGGGCGAGGCCGGCCATGCGCCGAACCCCTCGCTCGGCGCGCTGGAGGCGGCCCCCTTCTACGCGGTGAAGGTCGTCCCCGGCAGCCTCAGCACCTTTGCCGGCCTGCGCACCGACGAGCGGGCAAGGGTGCTCGACGCCGAGCTGAAGCCCGTCCGCGGCCTCTATGCCGTGGGCAACGACATGTCGAGCATCGCCGGCGGCAACTACCCGTCGGGCGGCTTCACCCTCGGGCCGGGCATGACCTTCGGCTACGTCGCCGCCCACGAAGCGGCCGGCGTGCCGCTCGACAACAACCGCAGCGCATAGCCCCTCCCCCGGGGACATCCCCCGTCGGGAGGTCGGCCCTGGTCTTGGCTCATTGCCCGCCCTGCGGCCGGGATTGCCCTTCCGCGAGATCGCGCCCCGCGATGAAGCCGAAGGTCATGGCGGGGCCGAGATTGGCGCCGCCGCCGAGATAGCCGCCACCGCCAAGCGTCAGCATGTCGCTGCCCACGGCATAGAGGCCGGCAATGGGCAGCCCGCCGGCGTCGAGCACCCTCGCCCGCCCGTCGGTGCGCAGGCCGGGATAGGTGGTCAGGATGCCGGGCATGACGCGCACCGCGTAGTAGGGCGGCGTCTCCAGCGGCGCGACGCACGGGCTGGGCCGGGCATCGGCGTCGCCCATGTAACGGTCGTAGGCGTTCCCGCCCTTGCCGAATTCCGGGTCGCGGCCGTGCCTCGCCCCGGCATTGTAGCGTGCGACCGTGCGCGCCAGAGCCGGCACGTCGATGCCAAGACGGGCGGCAAGCTCCTCCGGCGTGCGGCCGCGCGCGAGATAGCCCGACGCGAGATGGCGGCGGATCGAGACCGGGAACGGCTTGACGAAGCCGAGCCCGTAGCGGCGCAAGGCGCGATGGTCGCAGATCAAAAAGGCTTCCACCTCTTCGAGATGCCGGCAGGCTTCCCGCATGGCGGCGACGAAGTCGTGATAGGAGCAGGCCTCGTCGACGAACCGCTCTCCCGTGCGCAGCACGGCGATCACGCCCGGCTTGGCGCGGTCGATGATGTGGGCGTAGCTGCCCTCCTCGCCGTCGCGCCAGCGCACCCGCGACACCGGCGCCCACGCTGCCGGCTGCGCGAGGTCGGCCGCCATGGTGCCGCCAGCGCTGCGGCCGAGTCGCAACCCGTCCCCCGTGTTGCCGGCGGGCGCGAGCGGCCAGTCCTCGGCCCGTGCGGGAAAGGCGAGCAGTTCCTTCCGCAGCGCCGGATCGTGGGAAAAGCCGCCCGTCGCAAGCACCACGCCGCGCCGGGCCTGGACGACCACCCGCCGCTCGCCGGATTGCACGACGGCGCCACGCACCTCACCCTGCGCGGAGATCAGCCCGGTGACGGGCGCATCGAGCCAGAGCGGGATTTGGGCGTCGCAGACGCTGGCCAGCAGCCGCCCGACGAGCGCGTTCCCGTTGGTCATGCGCATGCCGCGGCCGTAGCGCAGCCTGTCGCGGGCCTGCGCGACGAGACGGCGGAGGACGAAGGCCGCGGAACGGACGGAGCGCGTCGCCCTGAGGAAATGCCCGAGCTCGGCGCCCGAGCTGATGGCCATGCCGAGAAAGGTCATCGCCCGCATGGGCCGCTGCACCGCGTGGACGGCCCGCCCGAGGAGGCGCCCGTCGAACGGGATGGCGCAGATCGGCCGTCCTACCGCCGCTCCCGGGGCGGACATATGATAGTCGGGAAACGCCGGCGCCGCCGAGAAGCGCACCCGCGTACGGGCCTCGCAGAAGGCGATCATCTCCGGGCCGGCGGCGAGGAAAGCCTCGACGCGGGTGGGATCGAAATGCTCCTTCGCCTCATGCGCGATGTAGCTGCGGGCGGCATCCAGACTGTCCGCGACGCCCGCGCGCTGCGACACCGGATTGCAGGGCACCCACAGCCAGCCGCCCGAGCGGGCGGTGGTGCCGCCGAGCTGCGCCTCCTTCTCGGCAATGACGACGTCGAGGCCGGCATGGCGGGCGGCGAGCGCGGCCATCAGGCCGGCGGCGCCGCTGCCGGCCACCAGCACGTCGCACTCCACCTCGTCGGGAACATCGGCGTCGCCGACAAGCGACTGCGGCATGCGGCCTTCCGCGATCCTCCCGCCGGCTTCTTCCGTCACAGGCTCCTGCACCTCCGAATTCGGCACCCTTCTCCTCCCTGCTGCGTTCGGGCCGGCAAGCGGCCGGTCCTTCCGGCGGCGTGTCGCGCTCAATGCTATTTGCGCAACTAGTTGCTTTTAATGCAACTATATTATCTTGTATCGCATCTCATTGCGCAATAGGTTGCATGAATTGAGGCGCAGCCACTCACGGCGCAACCCGCCAGCCCATCATAGGCTCGACCGACCGCAGCGAGCCTGCACAACCATGGAGCCGATGCCGGTGACGAACCCAGCCGAGATCTTTGCCGTCAACACCTATTCCTACACCGTCGGCTGGACGGCGGCGGACTGCATCAGCCATCTCGCGGATCGGCAGGCCGGCGATCACCAGCAACCAGGCCGCGCTGTGGAGCCTGCTCGACGTCACCGGCTGGCGGGGCAGCATCCCCGGCGCCGGCCGGCTCCTCCGGTCGGACAACCTCCCAGGGTAGGATTTG
>JACZJD010000653.1 GCA_014860725.1 Aquamicrobium sp. | reverse complement strand
GACGTCGGGCGGGGCGACGAAGAAGCCGCCCGCGACCGGGCGCGAGGCTTCCCGCGCCGCGTGGATCGCCGTCGGCACGCCGAGCGAATGGGCGACCAGCACCACCGGCCGCTCGCTCTCGTCTATCGCCCGCACCACGTTCGCGACCCAGTCGGCGCGCACCGGCTTCGACCACTCCGCCTGCTCGACGCGGCGCGCGGTGGAAAGCCGGTCCTGCCAGCGGCTCTGCCAATGGCCCGGCCCGGAATTGGTGTAGCCGGGGATGATGAGGATGTCTGCGTCCTTGACCTTCATGGCCGGCATGTAGCGAGGCTGCCGCCGGGTTGCAACCGTCGCCGGGCGGTCGTCGCCGTCCGGTGAACGGCGCGTCTCCCGAACGCGTCATTGCGGTTTTCTTCCCCGCGTCCGATGTTCAGGCTGACGCAATGCAACGCGGTTTCGCCGGAGGAATGTCGCGACATGACGCTGACGAGACGCCAGATGACGGGCGGCATGGCCGCGCTCGCGATGGCCGCGGGCGCGGGATCCGCGCGAACGGAGACGAGAATGACCAACCTTCCCTTTGCCGCGACGACGCCGGTCAGCATCGGCCGCGTCGGCCTGAGGGCGCGCGACGCCGAGGCTGTCGCGGCGTTCTACAAGACCGTGCTCGGCCTGAAGGAGCTGCGCCGCGCGGGCAGCGCCATCGGCCTCGGCGCGGACGGGCGCGAACTCCTCGAGATCGAGGGCTCGGCCGCGCTGCGCGAGGACGATCCGCGCAGCGCCGGCCTGTTCCACACCGCCTTCCTGCTGCCGGCCCGCGCCGACCTCGCGCGCTGGACGCAGCACGCCATCGACAACCGCATCGCCATCGACGGCGCGTCGGACCACCTCGTCAGCGAGGCGATCTACCTCAACGACCCGGAAGGCAACGGCATCGAAATCTATGTCGATCGCGACCCTGCCGAATGGCCGCGAGAGGGCAATGCGATCCGCATGGCGACGGAACGCCTCGACTTCGACCGCCTGATGACGGAGCTGCGCGACGGCGCTACCGGCTGGACGGGCGCGCCGGACGGCACCGTCGTCGGCCACGTCCATCTGCGCGTCGGCGACGTCGACGCTGCCGAGGCATGGTGGAACGAGAAGCAGGGCTTCGACACCGTCACCCATTACGGCGGGCAGGCGGTGTTCCTGTCGACCGGCGGCTACCACCACCATATCGGCGCCAACATCTGGCGCAGCCGCGGCGCGGGCCTTCGCGACGCCGACCGCGCCGGCCTCGGCTTCGTCGAGCTGAGCGCGAAGGAAGCGACGGCCGAAAGTGTGTCGCGCGATCCGTGGGGCAACGAGATCCGCGTCAGGCCGGCGGCCTGACGGGGTGCGGCGGGAAGGCTCCGCACCTTCCCGAAGCTACATCAGCCGAACACGCGCGCGAAGATCGTGTCGACGTGCTTGGTGTGGTAGCCGAGGTCGAACTTTTCCCTGATCTCGTCTTCCGAAAGTGCCGCCCGCACGTCCTTGTCGGCCAGAAGCTCCTCCAGGAAGTCGGCGCCCTGTTCCCACGTCTTCATCGCGTTGCGCTGGACGAGCCGGTAGGCGTCCTCGCGCGACACGCCCGCCTGCGTCAGCGCCAGAAGCACGCGCTGCGAGTGCACGAGGCCGCGGAACTTGTTCATGTTGGCCAGCATGTTCTGTGGGTAGACGACCAGCTTCTCGACCACGCCGGTCAGCCGGGCGAGCGCGAAGTCGAGCGTGATGGTGGCGTCCGGGCCGATCATGCGCTCGACCGAGGAGTGCGAGATGTCGCGCTCGTGCCACAGCGCCACGTTCTCCATCGCCGGCAGCGCATAGGCGCGCACCATGCGGGCGAGGCCGGTCAGGTTCTCGGTCAGCACTGGGTTGCGCTTGTGCGGCATCGCCGACGAGCCCTTCTGGCCGGGCGAGAAATATTCCTCCGCCTCCAGAACCTCGGTGCGCTGGAGATGGCGGAACTCGATCGCCAGCCGCTCGATGGACGAGGCGATGACGGCGAGCGTGGCGAAGAACATGGCGTGGCGGTCGCGCGGGATCACCTGCGTCGAGACCGGCTCCACCGTCAGGCCGAGCTTCGCTGCGACATGCTCCTCGACGCGCGGGTCGATGTTGGCGAAGCTGCCGACCGCGCCGGAAATGGCGCAGGTCGCGATCTCGGCGCGGGCATGGACGAGGCGCTCGCGGCAGCGCGAGAACTCGGCATAGGCCTGCGCCAGCTTGACGCCGAAGGTGGTCGGCTCGGCATGGATGCCATGGCTGCGGCCGATGGTGACGGTGTCCTTGTGCTCGTAGGCGCGCTTCTTGAGTGCGGCCAGAAGCGCGTCGATGTCGGCAAGCAGGATGTCGCTCGCCCGCGACAGCTGCACGGCGAAGCAGGTGTCGAGCAGGTCGGACGAGGTCATGCCCTGATGGATGAAGCGGGCGGCGGGACCGACGAATTCGGCGAGATGCGTGAGAAAGGCGATGACGTCGTGCTTGGTCTCGCGCTCGATCTCGTCGATGCGATCGATGTCGAACTCGGCCGCGCCGCCCTTTTCCCAGATGGTGCGCGCGGCTTCGGCCGGGATGACGCCGATCTCGGCCAGCGCGTCGCAGGCATGGGCCTCGATCTCGAACCAGATTCGGAATCGGGTTTCAGCCGACCAGATGGCGACCATTTCGGGACGCGAATAGCGCGGGATCATGAGGCGTGTCCTGACTGCGTTGGGAAGAATGCGGCCGCTCTAGCAGAGCGGGGCGGATTCCTCAACGCATGAGGAGCGGGGCAATCGGCTCAAAGCCGGCCCGGAACGGCGATCCAGCGATGGTTCGGCCCCTCGAAGCCGACCGAGCGCACCGCGACCAGCACCGCATAGACCGGCGGTCCGGATTCGGGAAAGAAGGTCTGCACCGCGCCGAGCCGATAGCCGAGCGGGCAGTTGCGGCTCGCCGGGATCGACGTGTCCTCGTGGACGAGCTGCGCCGCGTCGCCCGGCGCAAGGCCGACGCGCACGAGCCGGAAGCCGACCGCCTGGCCGAGATCGTGGCAGTTCTCCGGTTGCTCGAGGGCGACCTCCTCGAGGCGGAATTCGAGCGGCGCGTCGATGGCCGGCAGCACCGGCCGCGGATTGACCGCGAGCCGGTGCGGGTCGGCCGAAAGCTCGGTGACGGCGTTGAAGCCGGCGGTGAAGCCGCGATGGCGCGCAAGCTCGGCGTCCGATGCGATGGCCTCGCCGCTGGTGCGCGCCTCGGCGCGGGCGTCGTCCACCGAGGCGCTTTCGTCGTCGATGCGCACGCGGATCGGCGTTCCGGCAACGAAGCTGTCGGTCGCCGTCTCGATGTAGAAGCGATTGGCGTAGGGAAAGCCGGAGCCGTCCTGCACGCCGTATTCCTCGAAGGCGAAGACCGAGCCGTCGGCGGCGAAGCCGAGGATGGAAAGCTCGGCCGTATCGCCGGCCCGCGCCGGGGTGGCGGCAACGGCCGCGGTCAGCATCGCAAGGGCGGCAAGCGCTTTCATCATGATTCCTCCGTCGCCCCCCGTCGCGCGCAGAATGATGCGGGCGGCGTCGCGCGGCAAGCCTCAGCCGCGGCGTTCCGCCCAGGTCGGGTAGAGATCGCCCTCGGCCGGCGTCGCGACGAAGACGCCGCGGGCGATGGCGCGGGCCATGGTGG
>JACZJD010000099.1 GCA_014860725.1 Aquamicrobium sp. | reverse complement strand
GCCTAAGGGCTTGCCTCTCCCGCCGTCATCCCGGCCAAGGGCGCGAAGCGCCCGCAGAGCCGGGACCCATTGGTCGGACCATCGTCGAGCACGGCCCGGTCCTCGCGCCGGCGCGCCTCGGCACCCGCATCGCAAGCCTCGAACCCGGCGGCGCTGCTTCACGGAGTCTTGGCTCTCCCTCGCTTCGCTCGGCCGGTCGCGATGACGCAGCGGCGCGGGGCCGCATTCTGCCTGCTTGCGCCCGGTCCTAAAGCAGGGTGGAATAGAGGGCCGGTCTGGTGTAAGGAGCCGCGGTCCCGAAAGTCCGGGTCTTTGCGGGCGCGTGCTGCCCGCCTGTGACGAGAATGGGTGCGACGATGACGACGAAATGGTCCCCGAGTTCGTGGAGAGGCAAGCCGATCCAGCAGGTTCCGGCCTATCCGGACGCGGAGGCGCTCGCCGAGACCGAGCGTCAGCTCGCCACCTATCCGCCGCTCGTCTTTGCCGGCGAGGCGCGCAAGCTCAAGCGCCAGCTCGCCGCCGTCGCCAATGGCGAGGCGTTCCTGCTCCAGGGCGGCGACTGCGCCGAGAGCTTCGCCGAGCACGGCGCCGACAACATCCGCGACTTCTTCCGCGTCTTCCTGCAGATGGCGGTGGTGCTTACCTATGCCGGCGCGCAGCCGGTGGTGAAGGTCGGCCGCATCGCCGGCCAGTTCGCCAAGCCGCGCTCCTCCGACACCGAGACCAAGGACGGCGTGACGCTGCCCTCCTATCGCGGCGACATCATCAACGGCATTGAGTTCGACGAGAAGTCGCGCGTGCCCGACCCGGCGCGCCAGCGCATGGCGTACCGCCAGTCGGCCGCCACGCTCAACCTGCTGCGCGCCTTCGCGCAGGGCGGCTATGCCAGCCTCGAGAACGTGCACAAATGGATGCTGGGCTTCGTCGCCGACAGCCCGCAGGCCGAGCGCTACGAGGCACTTGCCGCGCGCATCACCGAGACCATCGACTTCATGCGCGCCGTGGGCATCACCTCCGAGACGCATGCGGCACTGCGCGAGACCGATTTCTACACCAGCCACGAGGCGCTGCTGCTCGGCTACGAGGAGGCGCTGACGCGCGTCGACTCCACCTCCGGCGACTGGTACGCGACCTCCGGCCACATGATCTGGATCGGCGATCGCACCCGTCAACCCGACCATGCCCATGTCGAATACTGCCGCGGCATCAAGAACCCGCTCGGCCTCAAGTGCGGCCCCTCGCTGGAGCCCGACGGGCTGATCCGCCTGATCGACCTCCTCAACCCCGAGAACGAGCCCGGCCGGCTGACGCTGATCGCCCGCTTCGGTTCGGAGAAGGTCGGCGAGCATCTGCCGAGGTTGATCCGCGCCGTCGAGCGGGAAGGGCGCAAGGTGGTGTGGTCGTGCGACCCGATGCACGGCAACACGATCACCGCCGCGGGCTACAAGACCCGGCCGTTCGACCGCATCCTCACGGAGGTGCAGTCCTTCTTCGAGGTGCATCAGGCCGAGGGCACGCATCCGGGCGGCATCCATGTCGAGATGACCGGCAAGAACGTCACCGAATGCACCGGCGGCGCCCGCGCCATCCGCGACGAGGAGCTGCAGGACCGCTACCACACCCATTGCGACCCGCGCCTCAACGCCGATCAGGCGGTGGAGCTTGCCTTCCTGGTGTCCGACCTGCTCAAGAAGGGCAAGGCCCACCAGCCGCAGAAGAAGGTGGCGAACGGCTGGTAAGGCCCGCGGCCGGAACCATTCGGGGGGAAGCCATGACGCCGTTTGCCGAAATCCGCGCCCGCGCCGAAGTCCGCAAGGGCGGCGCGGCCGCGCTCGCCTCGCTGCTGGGGCCGAAGCCCGACAACGCCGCGCTCGCGAGCCTGCCGGACGACCGCGTGCTTGCCGCCATGGCGCAGCGCATCTTCGCCGCCGGCTTCGTCTGGAGCGTCATCGAGAGCAAATGGCCGGGCTTCGAGGAAGCCTTCCTCGGCTTCGAGCCGAAGCGGCTCCTGTTCCAGCCCGACGACTTCTGGCACGACCTCGCCGCCGACGCGCGCATCGTGCGCAACCCGCAGAACATCCGCGCGGTCAGGGACAATGCCGCCTTCGTCGCGCGCGTGTCGGACGAGCATGGCGGCTTCGGCCGCTTCCTCGCCGGCTGGCCGGCCGACGACCAGATCGGCCTGACGGCGTATCTGGCGAAGCACGGCAGCCGGCTCGGCGGCAACACCGGGCCGTTCCTGCTGCGGGCGCTGGGCTGGGACGCCTTCATCCTGTGGAGCGACGTGGTCGGCGCGCTACGCGACGCCGGCCTCGACATCGCGCCCAACCCCACCTCGAAGAAGGATCTCGCCAAGGTTCAGGCGCAGATCAACCAATGGGCGGCCGAGACCGGCCTGCCGCGCGTCCACATCTCGCGTATCCTGGCGCTCTCCATCGGCGCCAACAACCCGGTCGACGAGCTCCGCACGCGGGCGGCGAGGCAGACCGCCCACTGATCCGCGGCCCGCGGGGCGGCGCCGTCATGCGGGGGCGCCGGACGTTCCCCTACCCATCATCGTTTCGAGACGGGCGAGCCGTTCGGAAATCGACGTCACCTCGGCGTGCACGGCCACGATCTCGCGGTGGCGCAGCGCGTCCATCTTCTCGTGCAGCGCCATGATCTCGATCTCCGCCTTGAGGTTCACCTCGTAATCGTGGGCGGCGTCGGCGCGGTCGTGCGCGGCCTGCCGGTTCTGCGACATCATGATGACCGGCGCCTGGATGGCCGCCAGCATCGACAGCACGAGATTGAGGAACACGAACGGGTAGGGATCGAAGGCGCGGCCGGCCAGCAGCCATACGTTCAATAGCGCCCACAGTACGAGGAAGGCGAGGAAGCACAGGATGAAGGTCCACGACCCGCCGACGCGGGCGATGGCATCGGCCAGCTTCTCGCCGCGCGACGCCCGCGCCACGCGGGCGCGGCGGACGTTGCGGGCCACGGGCTGACGGTCGATCGCGCTTTGCAGCACGCGTTGCTCGGCCTCGCCGATTTCGCCTTCCGGCAGCCAGCGGGAGGCAAGCTCGTCTACCGTCTTCTTCATCTCGGTTCTCCTGGGCAGGCGCCCCGCCGCGTGCGGAGCCGCCGCATCTTTCCGCGCCCCCCGGCGCCGTGCAAGGGGGGCGGTCACGACGCCATTGCCGCCCGGCCAAGGCCGCGCTACACGCATGGCATGACCAGCACCGCCCCCGATAGTCTCCGCATCGCCGTCGCGCAGTTGAACCCGACCGTCGGCGATGTCGCCGGCAACCTCGCTCTGGCGCGAAAGGTGCGCGCCGAGGCCGCGCAGGCCGGCGCCGACCTCGTCCTGTTCACCGAGCTGTTCGTCGCCGGCTACCCGCCCGAGGACCTCGTGCTGAAGCCGGCCTTCGTCACGGCCTGCGAGCGTGCCGTCGAGGAGCTCGCCGCCGACACCGCCGACGGCGGGCCGGGCATCGTCATCGGCACGCCGCTCAGGCGCGAGAGCGGCCTGCACAACTCCGTCGTCGTGCTCGACGGCGGCCGCCAGATCGCCGAGCGCTACAAGATCGACCTGCCGAACTACGGCGAGTTCGACGAGAAGCGCGTGTTCCAGGCCGGGCCGGACATTCCCGGGCCGGTGAACTTCCGCGGCGTCCGCCTCGGCCTGCCGATCTGCGAGGACATCTGGGGCGACCTCGGCATCTGCGAGACGCTGGCCGAGAGCGGCGCCGAGATCCTGCTCGTGCCCAACGGCTCGCCCTACTATCGTGGCAAGGTCGACGTGCGCCAGCAGGTCGCCATCCGTCAGGTGATCGAGACGGATCTGCCGCTCGTCTACGCCAACCAGGTCGGCGGGCAGGACGAGCTCGTCTTCGACGGCGCCTCCTTCGCCATCCAGTCCGACCGGTCGCTCGCCT
>JACZJD010000098.1 GCA_014860725.1 Aquamicrobium sp. | reverse complement strand
CGTCGACGGCGTGGGCGGAGCTGAGCGTGATGTGGCGCTCGATCAGCTCGCCGCCGGCCTCGCCGTCGCGGCGCCGGAGGCAGTCGATGATGGCGGAGTGCTCGTCATAGGTGCTGCCGCGCCGGCGGTTGCTTTCGAGGTCGATGCGGCGGAAGAAGCGGATCAGCGAGTTGACCGAGCGCAGCGCCTCCAGCATGCGCCCGTTCTTGGCCAGCGCCACGATGCCGGTGTGGAACGCCTCGTCGGCCTCGGCGATCTTGGCCCAGTCGCTCGCCGGGCGCAGATGGCTGACATTCTCCCAGATGGCGGTGGTGGCGGCGATCTCCTCGTCGGTGCCGCGCTGGCAGGCGAGCCGGAACGCCGCGCGCTCGATGGCCGCGCGCAGCTCGTACAGCTCCTGCACGCCCTCCGGCGTGATGTCGCGGGCGTAGAAGCCGCGATTGGGCACGAAGCTCATGAAGCCGTCGCGCGCCAGCCGGTTCAGCGCCTCGCGCACCGGCGTGCGCGACACGCCGAGGCGGGCGGCCAGCTCGACCTCGTTGATGCGCTCGCCCGGCTTGAAGCGGTAGTCCACGGCCAGTTCCTTGACCGCCTCGTAGACCTTCTCGACGCTGTCGGCGGCGCGCCCCACTTTCTTCGGTGCCGCTATCTTCTTGTCCATGACCGAGTCCCGTCCGGGCCTTCCTGCGGCTGAGTCGCCCGCCGCCGTCGCCGCGGCAGGTATGGCACGGGCGGCAGCGCTTCGCAATCATCCTGTGCATACAGGTGTGTAGACAATAGCGCGCACCCTTGTCGCACCCCGCGCGAGGCCCCGTGGTGGTAGGGCAGGGAGCCGCCGGGGTCCTTGATCTTCGGCAAGTCCCGGCGGAAAAATCCGCGGCGCGGGCGCGGAATGCACGGGGCCGCCGGCAGGCCGCGGCGACAGCGTTTCCGCCTTTCTCCCAACCGCGAAAACGCCCGGTCTTTCCGTCGTCGCGCAGGTTGCGGGGAAACCGGCTAGGCGGCCGCGACCAGCATGCCCTCGGGGTCGTAGGCCGGCTTCTGCCGCTTGACGATGTCGGCGGTGATGCGCGCCGAGCCGGCCGACATGGTCCAGCCCATATGGCCGTGGCCGACATTGAACACCATGTTGGAATAGCGGCCGCCGCGGCCGAAGATCGGCGTGCCCTCGGGCGTCATCGGCCTCAAGCCGGCCCAGTATTCCGGCCGGCCGTAATCGGCGCCGTCCGGGAAGATCTCGCGCACCGCCGACAGCATGTGGCGGAAGTCGTCGGGCTTGTGCGTCTTGCTGAAGCCGGCGAACTCGGCGGTCGCGGTGACGCGCATGCGGTCGCCGAAGCGGGCATAGGCGACGAGGTTGTCCTCGTCGACGCCGCCGATCCGCGGCGGGTTGTTGCGGCCCTCGATCGGCAGCGTCACCGAATAGCCCTTGATCGGGTAGATCGGCAGGGTGACGCCGAGCGCGCGCGCGAATTCGGGCGCGAACACGCCGAGGCACAGCACGAACTCGTCGGCCGCCACCGCGCCCTTCGAGGTCTTCACGGCCGCGATGCGGTCGCCCTGCGTCTCGAAGCCCTGGACCACGGTGTCGAACAGGAAGGTCACGCCCAGCTTCTCGGCGCAGTGGCGCGCGAGGTTGCGGGTGAAGACGCGGGCGTCGCCGCTGCCGTCCGACGGGCAGTAGACCGCGCCGGCGAACTTCGCCTTCACCGGCTCCAGCGCCGGGTCGATGCGGGCGGCCTCGTCCGGGTCGATGGCGCGCAGCTCCAGCCCTTCCTCGGCGAGGATGCGGGTGTTGGCCGCGCCGCGGGCGAAGGATTCCGGCTTGCGGTAGAGATAGAGCAGGCCGCCGTCGAGGCCGTGATAGTCGACGCCGGTGTCGGCGACGATCTCGCCGAGGCGGTCCTGCGAATACATGCACAGCCGGACCTTGCGCTTGGTGTTGGTGCGCGTCCGCTCGGCGGTGCAGTTCTTCAGGAACTTCAGCGACCAGCTCCACAGGCGCGGGTCGAGGCTGGGGCGGAAGCGCAGCGCCTGGCTGTCGTCGATCAGCGAGCGCAGCAGGATGCGCGGTGCCTTCGGCGACGACCACGTATAGGCGTGGCCGGGCGCGATCAGGCCGGCATTGGCGAAACTCGTCTCGGACGCCGCCTCGGAGAGGCGGTCGATCACCGTTACCTCATGCCCGTCGCGGGCGAGTTCGTAGGCGGTCGTGACGCCGACAACACCGGCGCCGAGAACGGCAACGCGCATCTTGCTTACCTCGTCGTCACAGGGCCGCGATCACGGCGATCTCGACCGTGAACTGCGGCGCGGCGAGCTTGGCCTCGACCGTGGCGCGGGCCGGCGTCGCGGAAGGGTCGACCCAGGCGTCCCACACGGCGTTGAACTCGGCGAAGGTGGCGATGTCGGAAAGCCAGATCGAGGCCGAGACCAGCTTCGACTTGTCGGTGCCGGCCTTGGCGAGCAGCGCGTCGATCCGCGCGAGGATGTTCTGGGTCTGCACCGTCACGCTCTCGCCGCCGGCGTCGAGCGCCACCTGGCCCGAAAGATAGACCGTGTTGCCGTGAACGACGGCGCCTGTCATGCGCGGGCCGGGGTCGATGCGGTTGATCGTGCTCATTTCAGTCTCCTTCATGCGAATGCGGCGCGAGTATATGTGGACATATCTGTATGCACAAGATGATTGTGACATGCATTTATGTCGCGGCCCGGCCGGCGGGAGCCTTTTCGCCACGCCGCGAGCAGACGGAGAGGCCCCCCGCCGGGGCTCGGCGGGGAGGGCCTTTCCGGCCGCCGCCGCGCCCTTCATGACCGCGCGCGGCGGGCGGATCAAGGCCGGGTCTGCCGGGCGGGCGGAGAGGAACACCGGCGTTGCGGCCCTCTCCCTGCGGGGAGAAGGTGCCGGCAGCCGGATGGGGAGCGGGGCGGGGCTTTTCCGGCCGCAAGCCCGTGCCCAGCCATGAACGCCGGCGCTACCCTTCACCGGCTCGCTTGCGCTCGCCACCTCTCCCCAGCGGGGAGAGGAAAAGCCCAGGCTGGACAAGCGACTGCGTTGCGGCAGTGGCTTTCCTCTCCCCGCTGGGGAGAGGTGGCCCGAAGGGCCGGTGAGGGGCGGCGAGCGCAGCGAGCCGTGACGGGCGAAACCCGCTGCCGCTCAGATGGCGATGCCGGCGTTGACGCCGGTGTCGGCGGTGATCGAGGACCGGATGTGGCGCACGATCTGGGCGGCGTGCCGGGCGGCCAGCCGGTCGGCCGCGGCGATGTCGCGGGCCGCGACCGCGGCGATCATCTCCTCGTGCTCGGCGACGTATTGCGGCGGCAGCACGTCGTGGAACGAGGAATAGTAGAGCCGCAGGATGCGCCGCCCCTCGTCGAGAAGCTGGCGGAACAGCTCGCTATAGTAGCGGTTGCCGCCGGCCTTCGCGATCTCGAGATGGAAGTCGCGATTGGCGGCGATCATGGCGAGCGCGTCGCGCGCCTCGACGG
>JACZJD010000097.1 GCA_014860725.1 Aquamicrobium sp. | reverse complement strand
GACCGCTCCTTCCTCGACTGGCCGTTCTTCGAGGATCGCCACCGCGACCACGCCGAGCGGCTGGACGCGTGGTGCGGCGAGAACCTTCCGGCCGACCATTCGGACATCGACGCCGCCTGCCGGAGGCTGGTGGCGGCGCTGGGCCAAGGCGGCTGGCTCCTGCCCACCGCCATCGACCCCGACGACCCGCGCCCGCTCGACGTGCGCACGCTGTGCCTCACGCGCGAAACGCTCGCCCGCCACGACGGGCTCGCCGATTTCGCCTTCGCCATGCAGGGGCTCGGCACCGGCGCGATCAGCCTGTTCGGCACGCCGGAGCAGAAGGAATGGCTGCGCAAGACCCGCGCCGGCAAGGCGATCTCGGCCTTCGCGCTCTCCGAGCCGCGCTCGGGCTCGGACGTCGCCAATATGGAGATGACCGCGACGCCGGACGGCGGCGACTACGTGCTGTCGGGCGAGAAGACGTGGATATCCAACGGCGGCATCGCCGACGTCTACACCGTCTTCGCCCGCACCGGCGAGGCGCCGGGCGCGCGCGGCATCTCGGCCTTCGTGGTGCCGGCCGACACGCCGGGCCTCACTGTCGCCGAGCGGCTGGAGGTGGTGGCGCCGCATCCGCTCGCCCGCCTTTCCTTCGACGGCGTGCGCGTGCCCGCCTCGGCGGTGATCGGCAGGCCCGGCGAGGGCTTCCGCATCGCCATGTCGGTGCTCGACGTGTTCCGCCCGACCGTTGGCGCGGCCGCGCTCGGCTTCGCGCGGCGTGCGCTCGACGAGACCGTGTCGCGGGTGCGCGGCCGCGAGCTGTTCGGCGCGCCGCTGTTCGACCTGCAGATGGTGCAGGGCCACGTCGCCGACATGGCGCTCGACGTCGATGCCGCCGCGCTCCTGATCTACCGCGCCGCCTGGACCAAGGATGCGGGCGCCGCCCGCGTCACCCGCGAGGCGGCGATGGCCAAGCTCTACGCCACCGACCGGGCGCAGTCCGTCATCGACAAGGCCGTGCAGCTTCACGGCGGCGACGGCGTGCGGCGCGGCCATATCGTGGAAAGCCTCTACCGCGAAATCCGCGCGCTGCGCATCTATGAGGGCGCGTCGGACGTTCAGAAGGTGGTGATCGCCCGCCAGACCATGGGAGCAGGATGATGACCGCGACGACGACCCTGGGCCCCTCCGCGCATGTCGATACCTTCGCCCGCGACAACCTGCCGCCGCCCGGCCAGCGGCCGGACTTCCTGCTCGACGGCTTCGACTATCCCGAAACCCTGAACTGCGCCGTCGAGCTGACCGACCGCATGGTGGAGAAGGGCTTCGGCGACCGCACGGCGCTGATCGGCAACGGCCGCCGCCGCACCTACAAGGAGCTCGCCGACTGGACCAACCGGCTTGCCCGGGCGCTCGTCGAGAACTACGGCGTCAGGCCCGGCAACCGGGTGCTGATCCGCTCGCCCAACAACCCGGCCATGGTGGCCTGCTGGCTCGCCGCCACCAAGGCCGGCGCGGTGGTGGTCAACACCATGCCGATGCTGCGCGCCGGCGAGCTCGCCCAAATCGTCGACAAGGCGCAGATCGCGCTCGCGCTCTGCGACACGCGCATCAAGGACGAGCTGGTCGCCTGCGCCAAGGAAAGCCGCTTCCTGAAGCAGGTCGTCGGCTTCGACGGCACCGCCAACCACGATGCCGAGCTCGACCGCGTCGCGCTCGACAAGCCCGTCACCTTCGAGGCGGTGAGGACCGGGCGCGACGACGTCTGCCTGCTCGGCTTCACCTCCGGCACCACCGGCGCGCCCAAGGCGACGATGCACTTCCACCGCGACATCCTCATCATCGCCGACGGCTATGCGAAGGAGGTGCTGGACGTGACGCCCGACGACGTCTTCGTCGGCTCGCCGCCGCTCGCCTTCACCTTCGGCCTCGGCGGGCTCGCCGTGTTCCCGCTGCGCTTCGGGGCCGCGGCGACGCTGCTCGAGAACGCCACCCCGCCCAACATGGTCGAGATCATCGAGAAGTACCGTGCGACCATCTCCTTCACCGCGCCGACCGCCTATCGCGCGATGATCAACGCGATGGACGAGGGTGCGGACCTGTCCTCGCTGAGGATCGCGGTGTCGGCCGGCGAGACGCTGCCCGCCCCGGTCTACGAGGAATGGGAGGCACGGACCGGCAAGCCGATCCTCGACGGCATCGGCGCGACCGAGATGCTGCACATCTTCATCACCAACCGCCTCGACGACCGCGCGCCGGGCGTCACCGGCCGGCCGGTCGCGGGCTACGAGGCGAAGGTGGTGGACGACCGCATGAACGAGGTGCCGCGGGGCACGGTCGGGCGGCTCGCCGTGCGCGGGCCGACGGGCTGCCGCTACCTCGCCGACGAGCGGCAGGCGAACTATGTCCGCGACGGCTGGAACCTGACGGGCGACAGCTTCGTCCAGCACGAGGACGGCCGCTTCCGCTTCGCCGCGCGCTCCGACGACATGATCCTGTCGGCCGGCTACAACATCGCCGGGCCGGAGGTGGAGGCGGCGCTGCTGTCGCACCCGCTCGTCGCCGAATGCGCCGTGATCGGCGCGCCGGACGAGGAGCGCGGCCAGATCGTCGAGGCGCATGTGGTGCTGGCCAACGGCACGGCGGCAAGTGCCGAGACGGCAAAGCTGTTGCAGGACCACGTCAAGGCGACGATCGCGCCCTACAAATATCCGCGCTCGGTCCGCTTCGTCGCGGCCCTGCCCAAGACGCAGACCGGCAAGATCCAGCGCTTCCGGCTTCGCGAGGAGCGCAAGCGATGAGCGACCCCGAGGATATGGGCGGCACCGGCGGCGCGGAGACCGATTTCCGCAACCGCATGGCCTATGGCGACTATCTGCATCTGGAGAAGATCCTCGACGCGCAGGAGCCGTTGTCGGCCTCGCCCGACGAGCTGCTGTTCATCATCCAGCACCAGACCTCGGAGCTGTGGATGAAGCTCGCCATCCACGAGGTATCGGGCGCGATGGCGGCGATCCGCGCCGACGACGTGCGCCCGGCCTTCAAGATGCTGACGCGGGTGGCGCGCATCTTCGAGCAGCTGAATAGCGCTTGGGACGTGCTGCGCACCATGACGCCCAGCGAATACACGCGCTTCCGCGGCGCGCTCGGCCAGTCGTCCGGCTTCCAGTCGTGGCAGTACCGCGCCATCGAGTTCCTGGCCGGCAACCGCAACCTCGCCATGCTCAAGCCGCACGAGCACCGGCCGGAGGTGATCGCCGGGCTCGAGGGCATCCTCGCGCGGCCGAGCCTCTACGACGAGGCGCTGCTTCTCCTCCACCGCAACGGCTTCGACATCGGCACCGACGCGGCGCGCAGCGACTGGCGGCAGCCGCGGCAGCCGAGCGACGCGGTGACGGCGGCCTGGCAGGCCGTCTACCGCGCGCCCGAAAGCCACTGGGCGCTCTACGAGCTGGCCGAGAAGCTGGTCGATTTCGAGGACTATTTCCGCCGCTGGCGCTTCAACCACGTCACCACGGTCGAGCGCATCATCGGGCTGAAGCGCGGCACCGGCGGCACGGCGGGCGTCGCCTATCTCCGGCGCATGCTGGAGGTCGAGCTGTTCCCGGAGCTGTGGAGGGTGAGGACAGAGCTGTAAAAATGCGGGCGCGGACTGGCGCTCGCGCGATTTTTTTCTCATCGTAGACGAGCCCCCGAGGGCTCCAGACAAATGGGAGTGAAGGAATGCGTAAACTGATTGCAGCGAGCGTGCTTGCGCTCGCCACGGGCATGAGCGGCGGGGCGTTTGCCGAGCCGGTGAAGGTCGGCCTCATCACCACCCTTTCGGGCGGCGGCGCCGGCCTCGGCATCGACGCCCGCGACGGCTTCCTGCTGGCGCTGAAGAACGCCGGCGACGACGCTGCCGAGATCGAGGTCGTCACCGAGGACGACGGCCAGAAGCCCGAGCTCGCGGTGCAGATCACCGACAAGATGATCCAGTCCGACCAGGTCGACATCCTGACCGGCATCATCTGGTCGAACCTCGCCATGGCGGTGGTGCCGGGCGCGGTGGCGCAGGGCAAGTTCTACATCTCGGTCAATGCCGGCCCCTCGGCGCTCGCGGGCAGCCAGTGCCACGAGAACTATTTCAACGTCGCCTACCAGAACGACAACTTCCACGAGGCGATGGGCCAGTACGCCAGCGAGACGTACAAGAAGACCTTCATCCTGGCGCCCAACTATCCGGCGGGCACGGATTCGCTCACCGGCTTCAAGCGCTACTACAAGGGCGAGCTCGCCGGCGAGGTCTACACCCAGGTCGGCCAGACCGACTATGCGGCCGAGATCGCGCAGATCCGCGCCTCGGGCGCGGATTCCGTGTTCATCTTCCTGCCGGGCGGCATGGGCATCGCCTTCGTCAAGCAGTATGCGCAGTCGGGCGTCGACATCCCGCTGATCGGCCCCGGCTTCTCGTTCAGCCAGGACGTGCTGCCGGCGATCGGCGACGCCGCCCTCGGCGTGAAGGCGTCGAGCTCGTGGGCCAAGGACCTCGACAACGAGGCGTCGAAGACGTTCGTCGAGACGTTCCAGGCCGAATACGGCCGCCTGCCCTCGATCTACGCCGCACAGGCCTACGACACCGGCAACCTGATCGTCTCGGCCGCCGCCAAGGCCAGCGTCAAGGACGCCGACGCCTTCCGCGTGGCGCTGAAGGAGGCCGATTTCGACAGCGTGCGCGGAAAATTCTCCTTCAACACCAACAACCACCCGATCCATGACATCTACGTGACCGAGGTGGTGAAGGAAGGCGACGTGCTGACCAACAAGATCGTCGGCACCGCCTTCACCGACCACGGCGACGCCTATGCCGAGCAGTGCGCGCTGAACTAGGCGACACATCACGGCCGATCACCTTCTCCCCGTTCACGGGGAGAAGGTGGCGGCAGCCGGATGAGGGGCAGCGGAGACGTCGAAAGGGTTCCTGCCACGTCTGCGCCGCCCCTCACCCGGCCCTCCGGGCCCCCCTCTCCCCGTGAACGGGGAGAGGGGGGACGTCCGCGCCGCGATCCTTACACTCACAACAGAGCCCGAGCCCCACCCTTGCAGACCGCGCTCTTCATCGAACAGATCCTCAACGGGCTGCAGCTCGGGGTGATGCT
>JACZJD010000652.1 GCA_014860725.1 Aquamicrobium sp. | reverse complement strand
TGCCAGCACCGTATCGGAAGCCTTGGACCCGGCCGTGCCGCTCAATGGGTCCCGGCTCTCCCTCGCTTCGCTCGGTCGGCCGGGATGACGCGGTGGCGGCGGCGTGCCATGCGCGTTTCCCCCGGATGGGGCTTCCCGCCGCTCAGCCGATGACGGCGGCGACGATGCTGTCCTGCACCTGCGAGGCGAGGTAGGGGTGCATCGGCAGGCTGACGACGCGGCCGGCGAGGTCCTCCGTCACCGGCTGGCCGGCCGGATCGGCCGGGAAGCGGCTGTAGGCCTCCTGCACGTGCAGCGGGATCGGATAGTAGATCGCGGTCGGGATGCCGGCCTCGCGGCAGCGCGCCTGCAGCGCCTCGCGCTCGGCCGTCGACTTCACCTTGATCGTATACTGCGCCCAGATGCTCTTCAGCCCCTCGGGGATGAAGGGCGTCTCGTAATGGCCGGAAAGCGCCTGCGAATAGCGCTGCGCCACGTCCTGCCTGGCGTCGATCTCGTCGGCGTAGATCGACAGCTTCTCGATCAGGATCGCGGCCTGGATGGTGTCCATGCGGCTGTTGATGCCGATGCGGGCGTAGTCGTAGCGGTCCTTGCCCATGCCGTGCTGGCGCAGCGAGTTGACGAGCGCGGCGAGCTCGTCGTCGTCGGTGAACACCGCGCCGCCGTCGCCGTAGCAGCCGAGCGGCTTGGCCGGGAAGAACGAGGTGGTGGAGATGTCGCAGAGCGAGCCGGCGATGCGGCCGTGATAGACGCCGCCCCAGCCTTGCGCGCTGTCGCCGATGACCTTCATGCCGTTCTCCCGCGCGATGGGGATGAGCGCGTCGTAGTCGGCGGGCAGGCCGAAGAGGTCGACCGGGATGACGCAGGCCGGATCGAGGCCGAGGTCGCGCGCGTGGGCGATGGCGCGCTTCAGGCTTTCCGGGTCCATGTTGAAGGTGTCGGGAAGGACGTCGACGAAGACGGGCGTCGCGCCGGTGAGCGGCACCACCTCGGCGGTGGCGGCGAAGGTGAAGGAGGGGACGAAGACCGCGTCGCCCGCCTCGATGCCGAGCGCCATCAGCGCGAGCTGGAGCGCGTCGGTGCCGTTGGCGCAGGCGAGGCAGTGCCTGGAGCCGCAGAATTCGGCAAGCTGGCGCTCGAGCTCGGCGACCTCCTTGCCCATGACGTACTGGCCGCTGTCGAGCACGCGGGCGATGGCGGCGTCGAGTGCGGGACGCAGGCGGGCCTGCTGGGCGGCGAGGTCGATGAAGGGGAGGCTCACGAATACGTCTCCGATGGCTGACGAGGAGCGGGCAATCTCCGCATGACGGACGTCCGTGGCGTCACTACGGCAAGACGGGATTTGAGGCAACCGCGATGTTCCGGCGCGGCCGCGCCGCAAATCGCCGCCGCCGCGCGGCGTTTGATGTCGGGTTTGATTCAGGGCAATGATCGTGCGGGCGGGGCGCAGTAGGTATTGAAATGCCGGCGGATGCCGGCAGCGAAGAAAGGTGTTTTCATGGCTTTCAGGACCATCCTCACCGTCGCCGGCCTCGAGCATGGCGACCGGGATATCGACATCGCGGCGACGCTGTGCGCGGAGACCGGCGCGCATCTGTCCGTGTTCGTGGTCGCGCTCGCCGCGCCGCCGCCGGTCGGGGCCTATGCCGCCATGATCTCCGACGCCTGGGTGCAGGAGCGGCAGGCCGACACCGCCCGGCTCGAGGAGCGGCTGGCGGCGCTCACAGCCGCCCTTTCCTCGCGCGAGATTTCCGCCGACATCGCCGGCGACTATCCCGAGACGGCGTGGGCCGACGACACGATCGGCCGGCGCGGCCGCTATGCGGACGTGACCCTGATCGGCCCCGACATGCTGGCCTCCGAGACGCTGAAGGACAAGGTGCTCGAAGGCGCGCTGTTCTCCTCCGGCAAGCCGGTGCTTCTCCTGCCCGAAGGGGCGGCGCCGTCGCTCAGGCCCAAGCGCGTGATGGTGGCGTGGGATTCGCGCATCGAGGCGTCGCGCGCGGTGCGCGAGGCGCTCGACGTGCTGAAATCCGCCGAGGAGGTGCGCCTCGTCCTCGTCGATCCCGAGGAGGGCGAGGAGGGGCATGGCGAGGAGCCGGGCGCGGATGCGGCGGTCTATCTCGTGCGCCACGGCGTGCGCGTCGGCGTGGACCGGCTGCCCGCTTCGGGGCGGCCGGTGGCCGAGGTGCTGCGCCGGCATGCCGCGGACATGGCCGCCGACATGATCGTGATGGGCGCCTACGGCCATTCGCGCCTGCGCCAGCGCATCCTCGGCGGGGTCACGCGGTCGATGATCGAGGAGCCGCCGCTGCCGATCCTGATGGCGCGGTGACGCCGCGCCTCAGGGATAGAGCGGGAAGATGAGCGGCACGGCGGCGACGGCGAACGCCATGACCGCCAGCGCGAGCGGCACGCCGATGCGCACGAAGTCGAGGAAGCGGTAGTTGCCGGGGCCGACGACGAGCGTGTTCACCGGCGAGGAGACCGGCGTCATGAAGGCGGTGGAGGCGGCGAGCGCCACCGTCATGGCGAAGGGATAGGGCGAGGCGCCGAGCGCATCGGCGATCGCCAGCGCCACCGGCGCCATCAGCACTGCCGTCGCCGTATTCGAGATGAAGAGGCCGAGGAGCGCGGTCGCCGCGAACAGGCCGGCAAGCACGAGGCGCGGGCCGTCCTCGCCGGCAAGGCCGAGCAGCGCGCCGGCGGCGAGATCGACACCGCCCGTCCGTTGCAGTGCGAGCGAGAACGGCAGCATGCCGACGATGAGCAGCAGCGTCTGCCAGTGGATCGCGCGGTAGGCGCCGGGCATGTCGATGCAGCCGAACAGGCCCATCAGCAGGCAGCCGATCAGCGCCGCCTGCACGTCGGGGACCGCG
>JACZJD010000651.1 GCA_014860725.1 Aquamicrobium sp. | reverse complement strand
CCGCGAGATGCTGGACCTCTTGCGCGATCTCCACGCCGAGCGGCGGATGACGATCCTGATGGTGACGCACCATCCAGACGACGCCCGCGCCATCGCCCGGCGCATCGCCTTCGTCGAGGCGGGCCGGGTCGCGGCCGTCGCGCCGACGCAGGCGATGTTCGCCGCGGACGGGCCGGCCGCCTTCCGCGCCTATATCGGCGCATGACGGCGGATCTTGACGCGCCCCGGCTTCGCCCGGAAGCGGACACAATTGCGCGCAACACCGGAGCCGAAGCGCGCCGCCGGGTTGTTTCCTTAACGGAATCGACATAGGCCGGCCTGCAACCTCCGGTTTGCAACCGCGTTGCATGCTATGAATCTCAGGAAAGGACGCCGCTCTGCCGACCTCGACGCAGACCAGACTGAAGGACCGGACGCTCCCTCCGCCGGCCCGCAGCCTGAGGCGCGGCGCGGCCCTGCCGGCGCTCGCGCTGACGCTGCTGATCGCCGGCTGCCAGGCGCTGACCGGCGTCTCCGACGACGCCTTCCGCCCGTCGGCGAGCCCGGTCACGGTCGACACCGTCACCCGCAACGACCGCATGGCGGCGCTGGCGCGCGAGCAGCACCCGCGCATCCTCGCCACCTATGGCGGCGAATATTCCGATCCCAAGCTGGAGCGGATGGTGGCGCGCATCGTCGGCTCGCTGACGCTCGACCCCGAGAACCCGAACCAGACCTACCAGATCACCATCCTCAACTCGCCCGCCATCAACGCCTTCGCGCTGCCGGGCGGCTATCTCTACGTCACGCGCGGCCTCTTGGCGCTCGCCAACGATTCGGCCGAGCTCGCCGCCGTGCTCGCGCACGAGATGGCGCACGTCACCGCCAATCACGGCATCCAGCGCCAGCAGAAGGAGGCCGAGGAGGTGCTGGCCTCGCAGGTGGTCAACGACGTTCTCGGCAAGGACCCGTCCGCGCGCGTGGCGCTGGTGCGCGGCAAGCTGCGCCTGGCGCAGTTCTCGCGCAACCAGGAGCTCGAGGCCGACGCCATCGGCATCCGCGCCATCGCGCGCGCCGGCTACGACCCCTTCGCGGCCGCCCGCTTCCTGCAGGCCATGGACGCCTACAGCGCCTCGCGCAGCGTCACCGGCGCCGCCGACGAGGGCCTCGACTTCCTCTCCAGCCATCCGAGCGCGCCGCAGCGCATCGAGCTGGCGCTGCGCCATGCGCGCCAGTATGCGCCGCCGGGAACGGGCCAGCGCGACCGCAATCCCTTCCTCGACGGCATCGACGGCATGCTGTTCGGCGACACGCCGCAGGAAGGCTATGTGCGCGGCCGCACCTTCCTGCATCCGCAGCTCGGCGTCACCTTCTCGGTGCCCGAGGGCTTCGTCATCGACAATTCGGCCGCCGCCGTCACCGCCACCGGCCCCGGCGACATGGCGATCCGCTTCGACGGCGTCTCGCTCGACCAGCGCGTGCCGCTCGCCGACTACGTCCGCTCCGGCTGGGTGGCCGGCCTCGACGCGGCGAGCGTGCGCCCGCTGACCGTCAACGGCAACGAGGCGGTCTCGGCCCGCGCCCGCGCCGACAAGTGGCAGTTCGACGTCACGGTGGTGCGTGCCAACGGCCAAGTCTACCGCCTGCTCACCGCCGTGCCGGCCAGCAGCACCGCGCTCGACCGCGTGGCGGCGACCGTGCGCGACAGCTTCCGCACGCTGGCCCCCGGCGAGCGCGAGGCGCTGAAGCCGCTCAGGATCAGGGTTGTGACGGCACGGCCGGGCGACACCGTCGCCACGCTCGCCGCGCAGATGGAAGGCGTCGAACGCAAGCTCGACATGTTCCGGCTGATCAACGCCATGAGCCCCGGCGCCACGGTTTCCGCCGGCGCGCGGGTCAAGATCATTACGGACAGGTGAAGGGAGTAGGGGAGTAAGGGAGTAGGCAAGGATCGTATCGCCGCCAGCAACGGCATTTTCCCCTACTCCCTTACTCCCCTACTCCCTTACATTCACGCCGCATTGCGCATCATGTCCGGATCGATGCGCGTCAGGGCGACGCGCAGCTTCTCCAGCGCCCGGCTCTCGATCTGGCGCACGCGTTCCTTGGAGATGCCGAGCGTCTCGCCCAGCGCCTCCAGCGTCGCGCCCTCCTCGGAAAGCCGGCGCTCGCGGATGATCCGCAATTCGCGGGCGCTCAGCGTCGCCAGCGCCTTGTCCAGCCAGCGCGCCCGGCGCTCGTCGTCGATGGTCTTGCCGACGATCTCATCAGGCAGCGGGTCGTCGCAGACGAGGAAATCCATCATCCCCGACATCGCGCCGTCCTCGCCCACGAGCGGCGCGTCGAGCGAGGCGTCGGACGAGGATAGCCGCGCGTCCATGGCCGCGACGTCGGCGACGCGCACGCCGAGCGCCTCCGCC
>JACZJD010000096.1 GCA_014860725.1 Aquamicrobium sp. | reverse complement strand
GTCGGCCACCTCGAGCGTGCCTTCGACCAGCGCGCGCTCCAGCTCGAAGCGCAGCACGATGTGTAGCGGGTAGGTGACCTCGTCGGCGTCGACGCGGATCAGCCCGCGCCCGACATGGTGGACATGCGGCAGGACGTCGTCGAGGCTCAGGCTCTCGCCGAGATGGCGCTCGACCATCGGCAGCGCCCAGCGCCAGAAGGCGGGGTTGCGGCCGATCTGCTTCTCCACGAACAGGCTCTGGCTCTCGTGGATCGCCATGCCGCGCGCCTGCCCCAGCGGCCAGTGCGCCCATTCGCGCGGCAGGTTCTGCTCGTAGAGCGCGTGGCCGGTCTCGTGCAGCACGCCCATCAGCGCCGACAGGAACTCGTCGGTGCGGTAGCGCGTGGTGATGCGCACGTCGCTCGGCACGCCGCCGCAAAACGGATGGTGCGACACCGACAGGCTGCCATGGGTGAGGTCGAAGCCGAGCGCCGCCATCATCGACAGAGCGAGGTCGCGCTGCTTCTCGATCGGATACGAGCCGGTCAACGACACCGGCGGCCGCCCGGCCAGGCGCCGCTCCTGCGCGGCGAGGGCCTGCGGCACGAAGCCGGTGAGGAAGGTCCCGAGGTCGTCGAGCAGCGGTGCGATCTCGGCCACCCGCGCGCCGGGGTCGTACTGCTCCATCAGCGCATCGTAGGGCGCAAGCCCGAGCGCCTCGGCGCGCAGCGCCGCCTCCTCGCGCACCAGCGCCACCACGCCTTCGAGCGCCGGGGCGAAGCCGGCCCAGTCGTTCCTCGCCCGCATGTCGCGCCACAGCTGCTCGCAGCGCAGCCGCGCATGGGTCTGCCGCTCGACGAACTCGGCGGGCAGGCAGGTCATGTTGAGATGGACGCGGCGGAACTCGCCGAGCGCGGCCGCCTGTTCCTCGCTCAGCGCTTCCGTCTCCGCTTCCCCGATCCAGTCGGCGACCTCCGGCGCGGTCGCCATGCGGTGGCGCATGCCGGAGAGCGTGGCGAGCGAGACGGCGCGGTCCTCGCCGCCGCCCGGCGCCATGTGGGTGGCCTCGTCGGCGCCGAGGATGGAGATGGCGTGGTCGATGGCGTGGATGCGCCGGTTGAGGTCGTCGAGGCGGGAAAAGGCGCTGGAGGTCATGGAAGGAAGCCGGCTACCGTTCGGTCAGCTTGAGCTCGATGCGGCGGTTGCGATTGCGCGCCTCGGGCGTGTCGGCCGGGTCGAGCGGCTGGAACTCGCCGAAGCCGGCGGCGACGAGCCGGTCGGGCGCCACACCGTTCTCGATCAGGAACTTGACCACCGAGGTGGCGCGGGCCGAGGACAGTTCCCAGTTGTCGCGGTAGCGGCCGGTGCCGGAGAGGGGGATGGTGTCGGTGTGGCCGTCGACCCTGAGCACCCAGTTGATCTCGGGCGGAATCTCGCGCTGCAGTTCGAGGATGGCGCCGGCGAGCTTGCGCATCTCCTCGCGGCCGGCCTCGTTGATGATCTCGGAGCCGGAGGGGAACAGCACTTCCGACTGGAAGACGAAGCGGTCGCCGACGATGCGGATGTTCTCGCGGTCGGAGAGGATCTCGCGCAGCCGGCCGAAGAAGTCGGAGCGGTAACGGTTCAGCTCCTGCACCCGCTGGGCCAGCGCGACGTTCAGGCGGCGGCCGAGATCGGCGATCTTGGCGTTCGACTCGCGGTCGCGGGCCTCGGAGACCTCCAGTGCCGCCTCCAGCGCGCCGATCTGGCTGCGCAGCGCGGCGATCTGCTGGTTCAGGAGCTCGACCTGCGACAGCGCGCGCTGGCTCAGCTGGCGCTCGCTGTCGAGCTCGCCCTGGAGCGAGGAGGCGCGGGCTTCCGCCTGCGCGCCTGCGCCCGCCCCGGCCGCGAGCAGCTGCTCCAGCCGCGAGCGCTCGCCTTCGGCCGTGGCGAGCGAGGCGCGCATGTTGACGAGCATGTCCTCGAGGTCCTGGGTGTTGGACTGCTCGAGCGCCAGAAGCTGCGTCAGCTCGTTGATCTGCGAGTTGAGGCGGTTCAGCACCTCGTCGCGGCCGCTGATCTCGCGCGACAGCAGGAACTGCGCCAGCACGAACACCGACAGCAGGAACATGATGGCCAGAAGCAGCGTCGACAGCGCGTCGACGAAGCCCGGCCAGTAGTCGACGCCGCGGTGGCCGCCGCGTCTTGCCCGTGCCAGCGCCATCTCAGCTCTTCTCCTCGGACCTGGCCCGTTCCTCGGGCCGGCGCTCCTCCTGCCGGCGGATGGCCTCGGCCAGCCGCTCGAGCGTGGCGCGCATGGCCTTCTGCTCGCTCGCCTGCGCCTCGACCCAGTCGCGCATCAGCTGCTGCTCGGAGCGCATGTTCTTGACGAGGCCGCTGATGCCGTCGGCGAGGCTGGCCATCGAGGCGGCGATGCGCGGGCTGGTGGCCCCTCCCTGCCCCAGCGTGGCCTGCTCCTGCATGGCGTGGAGCCGCTGCGACAGCTCGCGGATTTCCTCGACGGCGTCGCCGCTCTTCGGCGCGATGGCGAAGTCGGAGCCGAGATCGGTGACCGAGGACAGCCAGTTCTCCAGCTCGGTGTAGAAGCGGGTCTGGGCGCGGCCGGCCTGGAGGTCGAGGAAGCCGAGCACCAGCGAGCCGGACAGGCCGAACAGCGACGACGAGAAGGCCGTGCCCATGCCGGCCAGCGGCGCGGAAAGCCCCGCCTTGAGCGAATCGAGCACGTCGCTGACGTCGCCCGTGCCGGGATCGAGCGACTGGATGGTCTCGCTGATCGAGCCGATGGTCTGCAGCAGGCCCCAGAAGGTGCCGAGCAGGCCGAGGAAGATCAGCAGGCCGGTGAGATAGCGCGAGATGTCGCGGCTCTCGTCGAGGCGGGTGGCGATCGAATCGAGGATAGAGCGCATCGAGGCGGTCGACAGCGACGCCGCCGACGACCGCGACAAGAGCGCCTTCATCGGCGCGAGCAGCACGGGGTCGCGCCGGTCGGTGCCGGCGCGGAAGGAGTTGACCCAGCGCACCTCGCGGAACAGGCGGACGACCTGGCCGAAGACGAGCAGGATGCCGACGGCGAGCACGCCGAGGATCAGGCCGTTGAGGCCGGGATTGGTCTGGAAGGCCGAGGAGATCTGGCGGTAGAGGATCGCCGCGACGAAGCCGACGATGGCGAGGAAGATCAGCATCGACAGCAGGAAGACCTGCGGGCTCGACAGCTTCCGGGGATCGTACTCGTCGGCCTCGGCCGCCAGTCCGTCGTCAGACCCCACCCTTCCGAGAACTGCCATCCGCGCGCCCCTGCAATGATTTCGGCATCAAGGTATCAAGGTGATGGCGATCCTAAACGGAATTGTGACGAAATTGAAATCCGCCGCGAGGCCGCACCGGCCGGCCTCCGCCGCCGTCATCCCGGCCGACCGAGCTTGCGAGGGAGAGCCGGGACCCATTGAGCAGCACGGCCGGGCTGCGGGTTCATGCAGCGGCGCTGACACCCGCAAGCATAAGGACCGGGCCGCGCTGGACGATGGCCGGACCAATGGGTCCCGGCTCGGCGGCCGCTTCGCGGCCTTGGCCGGGATGACGTGGAGAGAGCGGCGCGCGCGACTCACAGGCTCTTCGCCATCTCCCGGAGCTGGAACTTCTGGATCTTGCCGGTCGAGGTCTTGGGGATTTCGGCGAAGACCACGGTGCGCGGGCATTTGAAGCGGGCGAGCAGCGCGCGGCAGTGCTCGATGATCTCCTCCTCGGTCGCGCTCATGCCGGGCTTCAGCTCGACATAGGCGACCGGGGTCTCGCCCCATTTGTCGTCTTGGCGCGCCACGACGCCGCAGGAGGCGACGGCCGGGTGCTTGTAGAGCGCGTCCTCGACCTCGATCGAGGAGATGTTCTCGCCGCCGGAGATGATGATGTCCTTGGAGCGGTCCTTCAGCTGGATGTAGCCGTCCGGATGCATGACGCCGAGGTCGCCGGAATGGAACCAGCCGCCGGCGAAGGCGTCGTCGGTGGCGGCCTTGTTCTTCAGATACCCCTTCATGACGATGTTGCCGCGGAACATGACCTCGCCGATGGTCTCGCCGTCGGCCGGCGTCGGCTGCATGGTCTCGGGGTCGAGCACCGTCAGCGCGTCGAGCGCGGCGTAGCGCACGCCCTGCCGCGCCTTCTTCGCGGTGCGCTCGGCCTTGGGCAACTCGTCCCACTCGGCCAGCCATTCGTTGACCACCGCAGGACCATAGGTCTCGGTCAGGCCGTAGAGATGGGTGACGGCGAAGCCGGCGTCGGCCATGCCGGCCAGCACCGCCTCGGGCGGCGGGGCGGCAGCGGTGTTGAAGGTCACGGTCTGCGGGAACTCGCGCTTGTCGGCCGCCGGCGCATTGATGAGCGTCGACATGACGATGGGCGCGCCGCACAGATGGGTGACGCCGTGGTCGGCGATCGCCGCGTACATGGCCCTGGCGCGTACCCAGCGCAGGCAGACATGGGTGCCGCCGGTGACGGCCAGCGTCCACGGGAAGCACCAGCCGTTGCAGTGGAACATCGGCAGCGTCCACAGATAGACCGGGTGGCGGCCCATGCCGGCATGGACAGTGTTGGCATAGGCCATCAGCGCCGCGCCGCGGTGGTGGTAGACCACGCCCTTGGGGTTGCCGGTGGTGCCGGAGGTGTAGTTGAGCGAGATCGCGTCCCATTCGTCGTCGGGCATCGACCAGGCGAAATCCTCGTCGCCAGAGGCCACGAACGCCTCGTAGTCGAGGCCGCCGATGCGCTCGCCCTTGGGGTAGGGCGCGTCGTCGCCATAGTCGGGATCGTCGTAGTCGATGACGAAGGGCTTCGCCTTGGCGATTTCAAGCGCCTCCTTCACCACGCCGGAGAACTCGCGGTCGACGATCAGCACCTTCGATTCGGTGTGGTCGAGCTGGAAGGCGATGATGGCGGCGTCGAGGCGGGTGTTGAGCGAATGCAGCACCGCCTTGACCATGGGCACGCCGAAATGCGCCTCCAGCATCGGCGGCGTGTTGGACAGCATCACCGACACCGTGTCGCCCTTGCCGATGCCGCGCTTGGCCAGCGCCGAGGCGAGCTTCAGCGAACGGCGCCAGAACTCGGCGTAGCTGGTGCGCGTGTCGCCGTGGATGACGGCGGTGTGGCGGGGAAACACCCTGGCCGCGCGCTCCAGATAGGTCAGCGGCGTCAGCGGCTGGTGGTTGGCGGGGTTCTTGTCGAGGTGAAGATCGTATGCGCCGGTCATGAGGGCCTCCCTGTCCCGGCGATTATGCACAACGGCACGGCTCCGTCATCAGCGGCGGGTGCGGCCAAATGCGATTGCGTTTCCTTGCCGGCGCGATTTCATCTATGCCGCATTCCAAACACGATCGCCCGCCATTGAGGCCGAACCCGACAGGACCGACATGAACCCGACAGAGACGCCGAACCGCTGCCGCCTCGTGCTGATCGCTCCGCCGCGAACGGAGGCGAAGCGGCTTCTGGCGGCGCTCGACGGCGGCGACGTCGCCTCGCTGATCCTGCCGGCCTGGGACATGGACGACGACGCCTTCCAGCGCCACGCCGAGGCCGTCGTGCCGGCGGCGCAGGCGGCCGGCGTCGCGGTGATGATCGCGGGCGACGCCCGCATCGCCATGCGC
>JACZJD010000650.1 GCA_014860725.1 Aquamicrobium sp. | reverse complement strand
TCTACAAGTTCGTCGCGCCCGGGCTCTACCGCAACGAGCGCGCGGCCTTCCTGCCCTTCCTCATCGCCTCGCCGATCCTGTTCCTGATCGGCGCGGCGCTGGTCTACTTCTTCTTCACCCCGATGGTAATGTGGTTCTTCCTCGCCATGCAGCAGGTGGGGCCGGATCAGGAAATCCAGATTTCGCTCCTGCCGCGGGTGTCGGAATATCTCGGCCTGATCATGACGCTGATCCTGGCGTTCGGGCTGGTGTTCCAGTTGCCGGTCGTCACCACGCTTCTGGTGCGCGTCGGGCTGCTCAGGGTCGAGACGCTGGTCTCCAAGCGCCGCTGGGCCATCGTCATCGCCTTCGTGGTCGCGGCCGTGCTGACGCCGCCCGATCCGGTCAGCCAGATCGGCCTCGCGCTGCCGACCATCCTGCTCTACGAGGCGTCGATCTGGATCGGCCGCATGATCGAGAAGAGGCGGGCCGCCGAGGAGGCCGCGCGCGAGGCGGAGGAAGCCCGTGCGTCATCCTCCGAAAGCACGCCGGCGGCATAGTCGATTCTCCCGGCCGGAAAGGCCGGCGCCCCCTTCGCGCTTGCGTCGAATCCATTTGCGGGCTACCCCCTCGACGCCTTCTCCGGCTCATTGAGGACGGTCCAAGCCATGCTCGACATCAAGTGGATTCGTGAAAACCCGCAGGTCCTTGCCGACGCGCTCGCCTCGCGCGGCCAGTCGCCGGAAGCCGCGCGCGCGGTGGTGGACGACGCCATCGCCAAGGACGAGGCCCGCCGCGCCCATCTCGTCGCCCTGCAGGAAAAGCAGGAGCGCCGCAACGCCGCCTCGCGCGAGATCGGCAATGCGATGCGCGCCGGCGACAGCGCGCGCGCCGAGGAGCTGAAGCAGGAGGTCGCCGGCATCAAGGAGTTCATCCAGTCCGGCGAGGCGACGGAGCGCGCGCTCGACAAGGCGCTGGAGGATGCGCTCGCCGTCATCCCCAACCTGCCGCTGGCCGACGTGCCGGTGGGCCGCGACGAGGCCGACAATGTCGAGGTGCGCCGCTCCGGCGAGCCGAAGCGCCCCAACTGGGCGAAGGAGCATTTCGAGCTCGGCGAGGCGCTCGGCCAGATGGATTTCGAGCGGGCCGCAAGGCTGTCGGGCGCGCGCTTCACGGTGCTGTCGGGGCAGATCGCGCGGCTCGAGCGCGCGCTCGGCCAGTTCATGCTCGACCTGCACACCACCGAGCACGGCTACACGGAAGTGATCCCGCCGCTCCTGGTGCGCGACGACGCGCTCCACGGCACCGGCCAGTTGCCGAAGTTCGAGGAGGACCTGTTCTTCGTCCGCCACGGCGACGGCCGGCTCGGCCTCATCCCGACCTCGGAGGTGCCGCTGACCAACCTCGTGCGCGAGGAGATCGTGGCGGGCGAAAGGCTGCCGCTGCGCTTCACCGCGCTCACGCCCTGCTTCCGCTCGGAGGCGGGATCGGCCGGGCGCGACACGCGCGGCATGCTGCGCCAGCACCAGTTCAACAAGGTCGAGCTGGTGTCGATCACCGACGCCGAGTCGTCGGTCGCCGAGCACGAGCGGATGACGCAATGTGCAGAGACGGTGCTGAAGCGCCTCGGCCTGCCGTTCCGCACCGTGGTGCTGTGCACCGGCGACATGGGCTTCGGCGCGCGCAAGACCTACGACATCGAGGTGTGGCTGCCCGGCCAGAACGCCTATCGCGAGATTTCGTCCTGCTCGGTCTGCGGCGATTTCCAGGCGCGCCGGATGAACGCCCGCTATCGTGTCGGGGACGGCCGGCCGCAGTTCGTCCACACGCTCAACGGCTCGGGCGTCGCGGTCGGCCGCGCGCTGATCGCCGTGATGGAGAACTACCAGAACGAGGACGGCTCGATTTCGGTGCCGGATGCGCTTAAGCCGTATATGGGCGGGATCGACAGAATCGGAGCGGCGTGAGCATGCGCATCCTTCTCACCAACGACGACGGCGTCCATGCCGAGGGGCTGCAGGTGCTGGAGCGCATCGCGCGCCGCTTCACCGACGAGGTCTGGGTGGTCGCGCCCGAGACCGACCAGTCGGGCTTCGCGCATTCGCTGTCGCTGTCGGAGCCGCTCAGGATGCGCAAGGTGCGCGAGCGCCACTACGCCGTGCGCGGCACGCCGACCGACTGCGTCATCATGGGCGTGCGCAAGCTGATGCCGCAGCCGCCGGACCTGATCCTGTCGGGCGTCAACGCCGGCTCCAACGTCGCCGACGACGTCACCTATTCCGGCACCATCGCCGGCGCCATGGAGGGCACGCTGCTCGGCATCCGCTCCGTCGCGCTGAGCCAGGGCTATTCGGTGACCGAGGACGGCCGCACGGTGCAATGGGAGACGGCCGAGCGCCATGCGCCGGAGGTGCTGCAGAAGCTGATCGAGCTGCCGCTGCCGGAGAACGTGTTCCTGAACCTCAACTTCCCCAATTGCAGCCCGGACGAGGTGAGGGGCGTGACCGTCACCAACCAGGGCAAGCTGAGCCACGGCCTGTGGCTCGACGAGCGCAAGGACGGGCGCGGCTTTCCCTATTTCTGGCTGCGCTTCGGCCGCGAGCCGGTGGACGTGCGCGACGGCACGGACCTCGCCGCGCTCCGGGCGGGCATGATCTCGGTCACGCCGCTGCATATGGACCTGACGGCCTATGCGGTGAAGGACCAGATCGCAAAGGCGCTGGCCTGAGCCATGGACGCGGCCGAACGCGAGAAGTTCGCCGCCTTCCTCCTGCGCATGCGCGCCGCAGGGCTCGACCGGCGCGAGCTGGTGGCGGCCGTCGAGGCGACGCCACGCTCGGCCTTCGTGCCGGCGCAATGGCGGGCGGATGCGTGGGCCGACCGCAGCATCCCCATCGAATGCGGCGAGGCGATCGAGGGCATCGACCTGCAGATGCGGGTGCTGGCGGCGCTCGACCTCGGGCCCGAATGCCGGGTGCTGGAGGTCGGTACGGGTTCCGGCTTCACCGCGGCCGTGATGGCGCGGCTGTCGGCGCGGGTCCTGACCCTCGACCGCTTCCGCACGCTCACCGAGCAGGCCGCCCGGCGCCACGAGACGCTCGGCCTCGCCAACGTCATCGTGCGGCAGGCCGACGGCACGCTGGGCGTGCCGGCCGAAGGGCCGTTCGACCGCATCGTCGTGTGGGCCGCCTACGAGACGCTGCCGCGCGGCTTCGTCGACCAGCTTTCCTCGGGCGGCGTCATGG
>JACZJD010000649.1 GCA_014860725.1 Aquamicrobium sp. | reverse complement strand
CATCAACCCGCCGGCCAATCTCATCGAATCGATGGGGCGGCAGATGACCGCCGAACGCAACAAGCGCGCGCAGATCCTTGCCGCCGAGGGTCTCAAGCAATCTCAAATCCTGGAAGCCGAAGGCCGCAAGGAAGCCGCGTTCCGCGATGCCGAAGCGCGCGAACGCTCGGCCGAGGCAGAAGCCCGCGCCACGCAGGTCGTCTCGGAAGCCATTTCCAAAGGCGACGTCCAGGCGCTGAACTATTTCGTCGCCCAGAAATACACCGAGGCGCTGGCGCAGATCGGCTCGGCCACCAACACCAAGGTGGTGCTGATGCCGATGGAGGCGTCCTCGCTGGTCGGCTCGCTCGGCGGCATCGGCGCCATCGCCAAGGAAGTCTTCGCCAACGAGGCGCCGGCCCGTCCGGCCCAGCGGCCGCAGCACACGGTGGCGCGGCCGCCCATCGTCGGCCCCGAGCAGCAGTAGCGGCACCCGCCCGGAGACAAGGCCATGATCGCTGAGTGGTTCGCCGGCTTCGGCGCGTGGAACTGGGTCATCCTCGGCACGGTGCTGCTGGCACTGGAGATTCTGACGCCCGGCGTCTATCTGCTGTGGCTCGGCATCGCCGCGGTCGCCACCGGCCTCCTCTCCTTCCTGCTGTGGGATGCAGGCTTCTGGGTCTGGCAGGTTCAGATCCTCGTCTTCCTCGTGCTGTCCATCGTCTCGGTGCTCATCGGTCGCCGCGTCTTTCCGACCACCGGCACCGCCGACACCGACCAGCCGCTTCTCAACCAGCGCGAGCGCCAGCTCGTCGGCCGCACCGCGACGCTCGAGGAGCCGATCGTCGAGGGGCGCGGCCGCATCCGTCTCGGCGACACGCTGTGGCGCGTCAGCGGCCCGGACCTTCCCGTGGGCGCACGGGTGCGGGTGATCGCGGCGGAAAACGGCGAGCTGGCGGTGGAGCCCGCCTGAGAGCCTGAAAGCCTATTCGCGGCCCTCGTTCTCGCGCCGCATCGCCGCGGCCACCGCGCGGGCCTCGGCGGGCGACAGCGTGTCGAAGGCGGGATGCCGCGCATAGCCGGCGGCGACGCCGTCGATGAAGACAAGAAGTTCCGGGTCGATCTTCGGGGTCGTCATGAAAGCTCCCCCTCGCGGCCGGCAGACCGCGCCGCCCTCGGCCGCAGCCGCCTCAGGCCGCGCCGATGCGCAGGAGGTCGTGGAGATGGACGACGCCGACCGGCCGTTCCTCCTCCACCACCATCGCCACCGTGATCGCGGACGCGTTGACGAGTTGGAGCGCCGCGGCGGCGAGCGTGTCGGGCGACACGGTCTTGGGCCCGCGCGTCATCACCTCGTCCACCGTCATCGACAGAAGGTCCGGTCCCATGTGGCGGCGCAGGTCGCCGTCGGTGACGATGCCTTCGAGCAGGCCGTCCTGCGACACGACCGCCACGCAGCCGAATCCCTTGCGCGAGATTTCCAGCACCGCGTCGCGCATGCTGGTGCCGACCGGCACCAGCGGCAGCCGGTCGCCGGTATGCATGATCTCGCCGACCTTGGTCAGGCTCGCGCCGAGCTTGCCGCCCGGATGGAAGGTGCGGAACTGGTCGGGCGTGAAGCCGCGCGCCTCGAGCAGCGCCACCGCCAGCGCATCGCCGACCACGAGCTGCATCAGCGTCGAGGTCGTGGGCGCGAGGCCGTGCGGGCAGGCCTCGGCCGCGCGCGGCAGGCCGATCACCACGCTGGATTCGCGCGCCAGCGCCGAATCGAGGCCGGCCGTGATGGCGATCAGCGGGATGGCGAAGCGGCGGGTATAGGCGACGATGCCCTTGAGCTCGGCCGTCTCGCCCGACCACGACAGCGCCACCACCACGTCGTCCGGCGCGATCATGCCGAGGTCGCCGTGATTGGCCTCGGCCGGATGGACGAAGAAGGCGGGCGTGCCCGTCGAGGCGAGCGTCGCCGCGATCTTGGAGCCGATATGGCCGCTCTTGCCGACGCCGGTGACGATGACGCGGCCGGTGATGCGGCTGACGATGTCGACGGCGGCGGCGAACGGCTCGGCAAGCCCGTTCTCCAGCGCAGCGGCGAGCGCGGCGAGCCCGCTCGCCTCCGTCCTGACCGTGCGCAGCGCCGAGGCGGCTGCCGCGCTCCTGTCGACCGGGGTCTGGATGGCCTTTCTTGGCATGGGCAAGCGATTAGCGCTTCGCCGTGCGGTTGTCCATCGAAGCCTCTCGCGCACGCGCCGGAAACCCTCCGTTAACCAACGCCATTTACGGTTCGGTAAGTTTCGCGCATTCCGCGTGCACCGAACGGGCATCATGAATTCATCTGCGCCGCGAAGGACAGGCTTGCCGGCAGCGTTGGGCGCTTTCGCGCTCGCCGCCTGCGTCGCCCTGCCCGCAGGCGCGCAGGAGGTTCCGGGCCTGCGCGGCACGGTCTCCGCGGAAG
>JACZJD010000648.1 GCA_014860725.1 Aquamicrobium sp. | reverse complement strand
TCGCGGCCGAAGCGCTCGGCGACGCGGTCGCGGATGTAGGCGAGCCGCACGGGGTTGAACTTGTGCAGCGGGCGGAACTTGCCGTTGGGGTTCCACCATTCGGCCGCAAGCGCGGAAAAGCGCTCCACCTCCCCCGTGTCGATGGTCGTTCGTCTGGCCTCGGGCATCGGTCTGTCTCCCTTGCGAGAGTAGGAAGTCGGGTGTGCCGGGCCGAAAGTCAATGCAACATTTCTTACTGTCGGGACATGTCAGGAGGCGGAGGCCATCGCCGCCGCGGTCGCCGGCCGGAACTACCGGCCGAAGAATTGAGGCAGCGAAAACGAAGCCGCCGGCCGGGCGCTCCTGCCCGGCCAGCGGCGGATTTTAGAAGCGTCAGGCTGTCTGCGACTTCTTCCAGGCGATGTAGCCGCGCACGTCGCCGGCCGGCTCGCTGTAGGCCTTGCCCAGCTTCTTCTCCATCGCGCCGACATAGTCCTTCGCCCATTTCGGCAGGGCGTAGTCGATCGCGGCGAGGAACTCGAGCGTTGCGGCCAGCCGGATGTCGGCGATCGAGGGATGCGTGCCGCCGATGAACGGCTTGTCGCCGATATAGAAGGAGCGAAACACCTCCAGCGGCTCGGCGAGTGCTGCGGCCGCCGCCTTCTGCGCCGCCTGCTTGCTGGCCTCGTCTGCCTCGCTGGCGCCAACCTCGCCCGGATATTGCGGGAAGCCGAGCGCCGGATAGGTGGCGCGGGCGAGGTAGGGGTAGAAGGTGCCGATCAGGTAGAACATGGCGCTGTCGACCATGGCGCGCCTGGCCGGCGCCTTGGGATAGAACTTGTCCAGCCCGTGCTTGTTGGAGAGGTACTGCATGATGGCGCAGCTCTCCCACAGCGTGCCGCGCGGCAGGCCCTTCTCCTCGATCATCGGGGTCAGGTGCGCCGGGTTCTTGCCGAGGAAGGCCTTGGAGCGGGTCTGGCCATACGCGTCGGCCTCCTCGAAGCCGAGCTTGGCGGCGCGGACGAAGACGCGCACGGCGAGGTTGTTGACGCTCGGCTTGATGACGCTCAGCGTCAGGGCCGGCTTCTTCGCCGGCCTGGCCTTGGCGGCCGGCTTGGCGGCAGACTTCGCTGCGGCCTTCGCCGGCGCCTTCGCCGCAGCTGCGGCCTTAGCGGGCTTGGCCGCGGCCTTCGCCGCCGGTTTGGCGGCGGGCTTGGCCGCGGCCTTCGCGGCCGGTTTCTTCGCGGGTTTTACCGTCGTCGTCTTCGCCATGTGGTCCTCCCTCGGGTTTGTGGCGCCTGCCGGAACTTGGGTCTTTCTGGGGGTCGAAGTTCAGTACGGGTTCTTCGCCGAACGGTCCGCGGACAGCGAGCCGCGCGAGCGCACGACCATCGCCTCGATCGCGTCGGCGAGATGGATCTCGGCGATGTTGTAGTCGCCGCGCGCGACGCGCAGCTTGTGCGCCTCGAACAGCACCTCGGCGTGGGAGAAGCCGGCCGGCGGGTCGAAGCGGTAGGAGGCGAGCTCGATGGTCAGGCCCATCGGGTCGTTGAAGTAGATCGAATCCATGAAGCCGCGGTCCTTGGGACCGGTGTTCTTGATGCCGCGTTCGCCGAGGCGCTCGACGGCCTGGAGGAAGGTGACGCGCGAAACCGAGAAGGCGATGTGGTGTACGCAGCCCGGCTCGGTCGGCGTGCGCCGCGGGTCCGGCTTGCGGTTCTCGTCGGTGAAGACGGTGATCAGCCGGCCGTCGCCGGGATCGAAATAGAGATGGCTCTCGCTCGCCTTGTCGAGGTTGGGCTGTTCGAAGACGAACGGCATGCCGAGAAGGCCTTCCCAGAAATCGATCGACGTCTGCCGGTCGGCGCCGACGAGGGTGATGTGGTGGACGCCTTGGGACTGGAGTTTACGCATGGCGCTGTCCTTCGCTGCTGGGTCTATGCCTTCGGGAGTTCGATCTGCCGCCTTGCCGGACCGATTGCGACAAGCGCCGCCCCGGCGCGGACGCCCGTCGCCGATCGCGTGGCGTGCGCAAGGGGATCGGAGAGCGGTTCAAGATGGGGCAGCCGTCGCTCGTCGCCGGCGAGGTGCCAGCGGTGCGCTTGCGATCGGCCCCGGCATGACAGATGGCGATTGCGGCCGGACCCGGCCTGCCGATCTGCATTTGACCTCCCTCACGTCGGACGGTCGTTCGCCGGCCAATCGTTATGTTCCATGCTAGTCCAATTCCGCCGCCGGGCAAGTCCCGCCGCAGGCGGCTCGGCGCGCGCCGCGGGCGCGACGTTCAGCCCATGCGCTCGATGCGTTCGGCGACCATTTCCTGGAGGCGCCAGAGGTGCCGGTCGTGGATGCCGAGTTCCTCGAGGTGGCTGACGGTGGAGAACAGGTACTCGGCCATCGAGCCGCGAAAGCCGCAGGCGGTGGAGAGAACGTCGGCGATCGCCTCGGCGTCGAGTCCGCCGATGTAGCGTCCGCTGCGGCGATCGATGGCGAAAGTCAGTGCGGCGAGCCGCTCGCCGTCCGCCTCGACGCCGATGAAGCGCGGCGGGAAGGCGCTCGGCACCATGCTCATCTCGCGGCGGATCAGGCGGTGCAGATTGGCTTCGAGGCTCGCGGCCGGCAGGCGGTGGACGACGCCCGTGCACTGGCCGCCGCGGTCGAGCGCGAGCATCAGCCCGGGCGTCTCGCGGCTACCACGGAAGCGGTGGTCCCAGCCGAGGCAGAAGGCGCGGCGCCAGCCGCGCGCCAGCGCGATGCGCCGCTCGTCGAAGTCGTAGTCCGGATTCCAGATCAGCGAGCCGTAGGCGAAGACCCAGAAGTCGCCCTGCGGCGCGCCGGCGATGATGCCGTCGACCACGGCTGCATAGTCGGCATCGGTCGCCGGCCTCGCGTTCGAGGCCACCGGCTGGAAGCCGGGGTCGGCGATCTCGCGCCGGACCTTGGCCACATGGTTTTCGGTCAGCCGCATGCGCTTTCCGTTCGTGCCCATCATTCCGCCCCGTTTCGATCCGGCGACGTTACGCCGAACGCGCCGCCGACGGGAAGGGGGGCCGGCTTGGCGGCCAGGCAAGGGGGCGCGTCCTATTTCGCACGCTTCGCCGCCCGGCGCGCGCGCAGCGCCATCAGTCCGACCATCGCCGCCGCGGCGAATCCAGCGCCGGCGACGAACGTCCCTTCGGCGCCGA
>JACZJD010000647.1 GCA_014860725.1 Aquamicrobium sp. | reverse complement strand
ACTTCATTCTCGTGACGGCGATCAATCCCGGCATCGGCCGGCTTCACCAGCCGATGGAAGAGCTGAGAGCGCTCGGCCTTACCGGACAGGAGGCTCGAATTGCCTGTCGCGTGGCGTCGGGCCAAAATCCGAAAGCGGTGGCCGACGAGATGAACATCACGCTCGAAACCTGCCGCAGCTATCTGAAGTCGGTGTTCGAGAAGCTGGGTGTCAGCAGCCAGAGTCAGTTGTCGGCGCTGGTTTCGTGCCTGCAATGACTGACGGGTCAGCGCGTCGCGATGGCGGCCGCCGCACCGGCCATCATGCCGGCGGACACGCGGTTGGCGACGCGCATGGCCCGCGCGCTCCTCAGCAGGCGGCGCGCCTGCGCGGCGGCCGTCACCCAGGCGAGGTCGATCAGCACCAGCACCAGCGCCATGGTGAGCGTCAGCTCGGCCCAGCCGACGAGGGTGATCGCGCCGAGGTCGATGATGGTCGGCAGGAGCGCCATGTAGAACATCATGATCTTCGGGTTGCCGAGCGTGACGGCCATGCCGGCCGCGAACAGCCGCCAGGGCGACTCGGCCTTCGGCATCTCGCCGCCGCGCACGACCACCGGCGCGGTCCACATCTTCCACGCGAGCCAGCAGAGATAGGCGACGCCCGCCCATTTCAGGACCAGGAAGGCGAGATGAAAGGTCTGCGCCACGAAGGCGAGGCCGAAGACCGCCATCGACAGCCAGATCGCCTCGCCGACCCACATGGCGGCCAGGAACGGGAAGACGTCGCGAAAGCCCTTGGAGACGACGCGGGCGACGAGCGCCGCGATCGACGGGCCGGGCGAGCCCGCCGCCACCAGCAGCGCGCCGGCGAAGATCAGCAGCGAGGCGGGTTCCATCGGGCAGGCTCCGCGGACTATCGCGACGACAGCGCCAGCCGCAGGCCGAGCAGCGCGAAGGCGGCGGCGAAGGTGCGCCGCAGCCAGGCCATGGCGAGCCGGCTCGACAGCACGCGGCCGCGCACCTGCGCCGCCAGCAGCCCGTAGACGACGAACACCGCGAAGGTCATCGCCATGAAGACGAGGCCGAGCCAGATCATCGTCGCGGTCGGGCTGGCGGCGTCGAGCGGAACGAACTGCGGCAGGAAGGCGAGGAAGAAGATCGACAGCTTGGGATTGAGGATGTTGAGAGCAAAGCCGCGCCGGACGATGGCGGCGTGCGACAGCCGCTCCTTCTGCGGCTCGGCGTTGAGCAGGCCGTTCTCCTTCAGCGTGCCCCACGCCATCCACAGCAGATAGGCGACGCCGGCGAACTTGACGATCTGGAACAGCACCGCGCTGGTGTGCATCAGCGCGGCGAGGCCGAGGATGGCCGCCGCCATGTGCGGCACGATGCCGAGCGTGCAGCCGAAGGCCGCCGACACCGACGCCGTGCCGCCGCGCCCGAGCGCCACGGCGAGCGTGTAGATCACCCCGGTGCCGGGCGAGGCGACGACGATCAGCGCGGTGAGCAGGAATGCGGGGTCCATGGCGTGTCTCCTCCTGAAGACCGCATCATCCCGCCACTGCCGCCGCTGTCAATCCGGCTTCGGCAAACCGTGCCTACAGATAGCGGCCGCCGCGCTGGAGCACCTCGATCTCGTAGCCGTCGGGATCGGCGATGAAGAAGAAGCGCGCGATC
>JACZJD010000646.1 GCA_014860725.1 Aquamicrobium sp. | reverse complement strand
CACGTTCGCCGCGCCGGAGGGCGTCGACGCCGAACAGCGCTCCTGCCACCGAGCCGTCGCCCGCCGGCAGCACGAGCAGCCTGCCCGCCTCGCCGGAAAAGCCGTTGGCCGCCGCCCAGGCCCGCGCCGCGGCGTCGAGGTCGATATCCGCGAAGCCGTCGCGGGTGACGAGGCGGACGCTGCGCGCATCCGGGGCCGGGGTGGAGGTCAGGGTCAACGGCTGGGTCAATGGCTGCGTGGGGGACATGGTCGGGCGATTCCTCGGGCGCGCCGGCGGCCGGCCGTCGGCTCGGGTCGCCGTTCGGGCCGCCATGGCAGGTTTGCGGATTCCAGCGTTATCTCAAACGCTTGCGGCTGTCATCGCCCTGTCATGGCGAGGTGCTGAAAAGCGCGCATGACGACACACCACTCGCATGATTCTTCAGGGCACGAGGCGTCGCGGCGCTATCGCAGCCTGTTCATCTCCGACCTGCATCTGGGCACGAAAGGCGCCCAGGCGGAGGCGCTGCTGGAGTTCCTGCGCGAGCACGAGGCGGACACGATATACCTTGTCGGCGACATCGTCGACGGCTGGCGGCTGCGCTCGTCCTGGTACTGGCCGCAGGCCCACAACGACGTGGTCCAGAAGCTCCTGCGCCAGGCGCGCAAGGGCGCGCGCGTCATCTACGTCCCCGGCAACCACGACGAGTTCCTGCGCGAGTTCTGCGGCGTCCATTTCGGCGGCGTCGAGGTCTGCGACAGCATCGTCCACGAGGCCGCCGACGGCCGGCGCTACCTCGTCATCCACGGCGACGCCTACGACATGGTGGTGCGCCACGCCAAATGGCTCGCCTTCCTCGGCGACTGGGCCTACGAGATCGCGCTGGCGGTGTCGACGCGCGTCAACGTCGTGCGCCGCCGGATGGGCTTCACCTACTGGTCGCTGTCGGCCTGGGCCAAGGCCAAGGTCAAGAACGCGGTCAACTACATCGGCAGCTTCGAGGAGACGCTGGCGACGGAGGCCGGGCGCCATGGCGTCGACGGCGTCATCTGCGGCCACATCCACACCGCGACCATCCGCGATTTCGACGGCTTCACCTACATCAACACCGGCGACTGGGTGGAAAGCTGCACGGCCATCGTCGAGCACGAGGACGGCCGCATGGAGCTGATTCACTGGCAGGCGTTCAGCCGCGTGCTCAATGCGGGCAGGGCGCCGGCCGTGCCGCTCGTGGCGCGGCGCGCAGCCTGAGCCAGCCGATGCGCGTGCTGATCGTCACCGACGCCTGGAGGCCACAGGTCAACGGCGTGGTGCGCACCCTCGAGAAGCTCGCCGAATCGCTCGCCGGGATCGGCGTCTCGACCGCCTTCATCAGCCCCGACGGCTTCCCCACCGTGCCGCTGCCCGGCTATTGCGAAATCCGCGTCGCGCTGGCCACGGCCGGCGAGGTGGCGCGGCGCATGGACGAGGCGAAGGCCGACTTCATCCACATCGCCACCGAGGGCGCGCTCGGCGTGCTCGCGCGGCGCGTCTGCCTGTCGCGGGGGCTGCCCTTCACCACCAGCTACCACACGCGCTTTCCCGAGTTCCTGAGCGCGCGCCTGCCGGTGCCGGAGGACTGGACCTATCGCTGGCTGCGCCGCTTCCACAATGCCGGCAACGCCACGCTCGTCGCCACGCCCTCGCTCGGCGCCGAGCTCGAGGCGCGCGGCTTCACCAACATCATGCTGTGGTCGCGCGGCGTCGACATGGCGCTGTTCGACCCCGCTCGCCGCGTCGCGCTCGACCTGCCGCGCCCGGTCTTCCTCTGCGTCGGCCGCGTCGCGGTGGAGAAGAACCTGCCCGCTTTCCTCGACCTCGACCTGCCGGGCACCAAGGTGATCGTCGGCGACGGGCCGGAGCTCGCCCGCCTGCAGGCGCGCTATCCGCAGGCGGTGTTCATGGGCACGCTCAAGGGCGAGGAACTCGCCGCGGTCTATGCCTCGGCCGACGTCTTCGTCTTCCCGAGCCGTACCGACACCTTCGGCAACGTCATCACCGAGGCGCTGGCGAGCGGCTGCCCGGTGGCGGCCTATCCCGTCACCGGCCCGCTCGACATCCTCGGCGACGGCGACGGCGGCGTCCTGTCGGAAGACCTGCGCGAGGCCGCTCTCGCCGCGCTCTCCGTGCCGCGAGAGGCGGCAAGGCAGAAGGCGCGGCAATACGACTGGGACGCCTGCGCCCGCCAGTTCCTCGATCACGTCCGGAACGCGAACCGGCCGCACCACACGCAAGGAAAGGCCGCATGAGCGCATCGCTCGCCCCCGCAAAGCCCCCCGTCAAGCCACGTCCCGGCCGCAGGCTGCGCGAGGCCGTGCGCCGCAACGCCCCGCTGTCGCGCGCCGGCCTTTCCGAGGCCGTGTTCGCGGGCCTGTTCCAGAAGCTGGTCTACGCCCAGATCTGGGAGGACCCGGAGGTGGACATGGCGGCGCTGGCCATCGCGACGGGCAACACGGTCGTCACCATCGCCTCGGGCGGCTGCAACGCGCTGTCCTATCTTCTCGCCGATCCCGGCCGCGTCGAGGCGGTCGATCTCAACCCCGCCCATGTCGCCTTCAACCGGCTCAAGCTGGCGGCGCTGCGCTTCCTGCCGGACTACGAGGCGTTCCACCGCTTCTACGGCCGCGCCGACGACGCGCGCAACGTCGAGGCCTACCGGCGCTACATCCGCTCCGCGCTCGATCCGGCCACCCGCGCCTACTGGGACGGCCGCTCCGTCTCGGGCCGCCGCCGCATCTCGATGTTCGGCCGCCACCTCTACCGCCACGGCCTGCTCGGCCATTTCATCGGCTGGGGCCATCGCGTCGCCCGCCTCTACGGCGTCGATCCGCGCGGCCTGCTCGACGCCCGCTCGCTGGAGGAGCAGCGCCGCTTCTTCGACGCCACCATCGCGCCGCTGTTCGACAAGCGGCTGGTGCGCTGGGCCACCGGCCGCAAGGCGGCGCTGTTCGGCCTCGGCATCCCGCCGCAGCAATACGAGGTGCTGGCCGGCGAGGGCGGGAACGCCGGCGACATGGCGGCGGTGCTGCGGGCGCGGCTGGAGCGGCTGGCCTGCGACTTCCCCCTGTCGGAGAACTATTTCGCCTGGCAGGCCTTCGGCCGCGGCTACGGCGCCGGCTTCGACGCGCCGCTGCCGCCCTATCTGCGGCGCGAGAACTTCGAGACCGTGCGCGCCCGCGCCGGGCGCATGTCGGTCGAGAACGTCTCCGTCACCGAGCTGCTTGCCGCAAGGCCGGTCGCCTCGGTCGACCGCGTCGTCCTGCTCGACGCGCAGGACTGGATGTCGGACGCCCAGCTCGGCGCGCTGTGGCGCGAGATCACCCGCACAGCCGCGCCCGGCGCCCGCGTCGTCTTCCGCACCGCCGCCGCCGAGAACCTGCTCCGGGGCCGCGTCGATCCCGCACTGCTCGCCCGCTGGGACTATCGCGAGGCGGAATCGCGCGCGCTCCATGCCCGCGACCGCTCCTCGATCTATGGCGGCTTCCACCTCCTCGTCCTCAAGGAGTAGCCCATGGCCGGTGCAAGCGACCACGCCGCGCTGATGGACCGCGTCTATCGCTTCCAGCGCCGGTTCGGCTTCTACGACGCCACGCGCAAGTTCTACCTCGTCGGCCGCGACCCGATGATCGCGGGGCTCAACCCGCCGCCGGGCGGCACGGTGCTGGAGATAGGCTGCGGCACCGGGCGCAATCTCGTCCGGGCGGCGCGGCGTTATCCGGGCGCGCGCTTCCACGGCATCGACATCTCGCGCGAGATGCTGGCGGCGGCGGGCAATGCCGTGGCGAAGGCCGGACTGGCGGGCCGCATCCGGCTCGCGCTCGCCGACGCCGCGGCGTTCGACCCCGGCCGGACCTTCGGCCACGGAAGCTACGACCGCATCTTCATCTCCTACGCCGTGTCGATGATCCCGCAAGGGCGGACCGCGATGGCCGAGGTCGCCGCCCGCCTTGCCCCGGGCGGCGAGCTCCATGTCGCCGATTTCGGCGACATGGCGGCGCTTCCCGCCTGGTCGAAGGCGGCGATGTATACGTGGCTGCGCTGGTATCACGTCACGCCGCGCCCCGATCTCTTCGACGTCGCGCAGGAGCTTGCAAGCTCCATCGACGGCGAGGCCGAAGCGCGCCGGCTTCATCGCGGCTTCTCGTGGATCGCGGTCGTCCGCCGGCCGTGAGGAAAGGGCCCTCGTTAACCGGCCGTTAGGGTTAACGGAATATTGCTCGTCTCCAGCCTCCGGCCGTTCCGGCCGCATCTTTCATGGAGACGTCGGACCGATGACGACCACTCGCGAAGCGACCGCAACGGGCAGGCGCCTCGGCGCCGCCGCTCTCGCCGTGCTGGCGGCCGTCTCGCTCGCCGGCTGCGCCGGCAAGGACCGGATGACGACCGGCTCGGTCTCCCGCGATTCGTCGCGGTCGATGGCGACGATGTCGGGGCAGGAGCTGGCCGCCGGCGTCGACGCGCTCGGCCGCTCCTACGCGAAGAACCCCAAGGACATGAACACCGCCATGCGCTACGCCTCGGCGCTGCAGATGAACGGCCGCAACGACCAGGCGCTGGCCGTCATGCGCAAGCTCGCCATCGACTATCCGCGCGAGCGGCAGGTGCTGGCGGCCTACGGCAAGGCGCTCGCCGCCGCGGGCGAGCTGCAGCCGGCGCTCGACGCCGTGCGCCGCGCCCAGACGCCGGAATATCCCGACTGGAAGCTGATCTCGGCCGAGGCCGCCATCCTCGACCAGCTCGGCGAGCAGGACGAGGCGCGCCGGCTCTACGGCCGCGCTCTGGAGATGAAGCCGGGCGAGCCGTCGGTCCTGTCCAATCTCGGCATGTCCTACGTGCTGTCCGGCGACCTGAAGAGTGCGGAGACCTACATGCGCCAGGCGGCGCAGGCGCCGGGCGCCGACAGCCGCGTGCGCCAGAACCTCGCCCTCGTCGTCGGCCTCCAGGGCCGGTTCAAGGAGGCCGAGGACATCGCCAGCCGCGAGCTTTCCCCGGAGCAGGCCACCGCCAACGTCGCCTATCTGCGCTCGATGCTGGCGCAGCAGAACGCCTGGAGCCAGCTCCGCGACGAGAAGCGCAACACCAACTGATCCCCTTTTCCCCGCCGGAGGGACGCCTGCGGCAATTTGCCTGCCATGCGGGCCCGGAATCAGGGGCCCTGCGTCGTTGCGTCTCTGGCGGAAGCGGCGCGGAATGCCCATTTATGCTGCGTTGCACAATGTGAAAGGCAGCAGCCATGTCCTCGAAGTCTCGTTCCAGGGGATTCGCCGGTTTCCTCGACACGATCGGCAGCGTTCTCGCCGTCTCGGCGGCGACGCGCCAGTATCGTCAGCCCGCCGATGCGGACCTGAAGCGCCTCGGCATCGACCCGGCGCAGTTCCACGACATCCGGCGCTACTGAGGCCGGTCCCCCGCCGGCCCTCGCGGCCGGCTAACGTCGCAGGAAGGTGAGGTAGGCCGGGATACGGCCTTCCCGGAGCGCCTTTGCCTCGTAGCGGGTGCCGGGCCAGCCCTCATAGGGCGTGCGCCAGTCCTCGGCCGAGCCCGCCTGCCAGTCGAAGGCGCCGTGCGCCCGGCAGGCCAGAAGCGTCCAGTCGACATAGGTGTCGATGTCGGACGCGAAGCGGAATTTCGCGCCCTTCTTCATCACCCGTGCGAAGCGGTCGAGATTGGCGGCGTTGACGAAACGCCGCTTCCAGTGCCGTTTCTTCGGCCACGGGTCGGGATAGAGAAGGTCGATTCCGTCGAGCGAGGCGTCGGGCAGCCAGTCGAGCAGGCGCGTGGCGTCGTCGTCGTAGAGCCTGAGGTTCGGCCGCGCCGCCTCGTGGAGCCGCGACAGCAGCTTCGCCATGCCGTTGACGAAGGGCTCGACGCCGATGAACCCGGTGCCGGGGAAGCGTCCCGCCTCGTGGTGGAGATGCTCGCCGCCACCGAAGCCGATCTCCAGCCTGACGCCGTCGACCGGAACGGGAAACAGCGCGCCGAGGTCGGCGGGCGCGGGCGTGGCGAGGTCGAGCCTGAGGCCAGGCAGCAGAAGCCCGGCCGTCTGCGCCTGTGCCGGGCGCAGCGTCTTGCCCCGGCGGCGGCCGAAGAACGCCTCGGTCGCGCGTGTGCGGCGTTCCCCGGCCATGGCGGCCTCAACCCCTGTGGCGCATCGGCGCGTCAGGCGGCGATCGCCTGCTTCAGCGCCTTGGTGAGATCGGTCTTCTCCCACGAGAACGAGCCGTCGCGGCCGGGCTTGCGGCCGAAATGGCCGTAGGCGGATGTCTTGGCGTAGATCGGCTTGTTGAGGTCGAGATGCCGGCGGATGCCCGACGGCGACAGGTCCATCACCTTGCGGATGGCCTTCTCGACCTGCTCCTCGGTCACGCCCTTGCCGGTGCCGTCGAGGTCGACATAGACCGAGAGCGGCTGGGCGACGCCGATGGCGTAGGCGAGCTGGATGGTGCAGCGGTCGGCGAGTCCGGCGGCCACCACGTTCTTGGCGAGGTAGCGCGCGGCATAGGCGGCCGAGCGGTCGACCTTGGTGGTGTCCTTGCCCGAGAAGGCGCCGCCGCCGTGCGGGGCCGCCCCGCCATAGGTGTCGACGATGATCTTGCGGCCGGTGAGCCCGGCGTCGCCGTCCGGCCCGCCGATGACGAACTTGCCGGTGGGGTTGATGTACCAGTTGCAGTCGTCGGCGATCTTCAGGTCGCCCAGCGCCTCGCGGATATAGGGCTCGACGACCTTGCGCACCTTCTTCGAATCCCAGCTTTCGTCGAGATGCTGGGTGGACAGGACGATCGAGGTCGCCTCGGCGGCCTTGCCGTCGACGTAGCGCACCGTCACCTGGCTCTTGGCGTCGGGGCCGAGCTTGCCGACCTCGCCCTCGCCCTTGTGGCGGGCGGCCGACAGCAGCTCGAGGATGCGGTGGCTGTAGTAGATCGGCGCCGGCATCAGGTCCGGCGTCTCGTTGCAGGCATAGCCGAACATGATGCCCTGGTCGCCCGCGCCTTCCTCGCCCTGCCGGTCGGCGGCGCTGTCCACGCCCTGCGCGATGTCGGCCGACTGCGGATGCAGCAGCACGTCGATCTTCGCCGTCTTCCAGTGGAAGCCGTCCTGCTCGTAGCCGATGTCGCGGATCGCCTTGCGCGCGACCGACTTGAACTTGGCCGGGTTGATGACCTTCCTGCCGTTCTTGTCGGTCTTCAGCAGCGATTCGGGAACCCGGACCTCGCCGGCGATGACGACGCGGTTGGTGGTGGCCAGCGTCTCGGCGGCGATGCGCACGGTCCAGGGATCGACCCCCGTCTTCTTGGCTTCGCGGTAGACCAGATCGACGATTTCGTCGGAAATGCGGTCGCACACCTTGTCCGGGTGGCCTTCGGAGACGGATTCGCTGGTGAAAAGGTAGTCGCGGCGAGACACGGGCATCCCCTCATGAAAGAAACGCCGGGAGCGCCCCGGCTGAAGCGCCCGCTAGTTATCTGCCCGCGCCTTGCCGCGTCAAGCGAACAAACGTCCGCGCGGCGTCACGGAAGCGGAAACGGATTTCGCATGGTTAAGCCGCAGGCGCAGCCGGAATCCGGCCTCAGTCCTCGTCGGCGAGCGTGCGCACGAGGTCGATGATGCGGCGGCGCACTTTGGGGTCGCCGATGCGGGCGAAGGCGCGGTTGAGCATCAGGCCCTCGGTGCTCGACAGGAAATCGACCACATAGGCGGTCTGGCTTTCCTCGGCGAAGCCCTCGGCCGGCGTGCCGCCCGGCGCGTCCTCGAAGAAGTAGGCGACCGGGACCTCGAGAATGGAGGCGATGGCCTGCAGCCGGCTGGCGCCGACGCGGTTGGTGCCCTTCTCGTATTTCTGGATCTGCTGGAAGGTGATGCCGAGATGCTCCCCCAGCTTCTCCTGACTCATGCCCAGCATGTTGCGCCTCAGGCGGATCCTTCCTCCGACATGCACGTCTATCGGGTTGGGTTTCTTCTTGCTTTCCGCCATTATCCCCTCGCCGCTTCCAGCCATGGGCCGCCGGACCGGTCTTTCGCCGGACGGCCTGCCGGATCCGCCCCCCGACGGCCCGACCCATCGAATCCCGCGGGAAACGAGGCTGCACTATGAGTTTCTAATATATCCCTGTCAATCCGCGCGATCGGCCCTGCGCAGACCGGAGGCCGCCCAGAGGATAAGGGCGATAACGAGCAAGAGGCCTGAAAGTTCCGGCTGCCCGGTGCGCCCGAGGTGCTGGCGCGGCACGGCCACGTCGAGGGCGCCGACGGCGTCGAGCGCGAAGGCGTCGATCACCCGGCCATAGGCGTCGACGACGCCGGAAATGCCGTTGTTGGCGGCGCGCACCAGCGGCCGCCCGGCCTCGACCGCGCGTATCTGCGCCTGGCGGAAATGCTGGTAGGGTCCGGGCGTGTCGCCGAACCAGGCGTCGTTGGTGATGTTGAGGATGAAGTCGGCCCCGACCTCGCCGTAGCCGGCCGTTCCGGGAAAGATGATCTCGTAGCAGATGAAGGGCAGCGCCGTCGCGCCGTTCTGCATCGCGAGCGGCCGGCGCTGGCTGCCGGCCGTGAAGGCGGAGACCGAGCGCACCAGCTTCTCGACGCCGATGCGCGACAGGAGATCGGCGAACGGCATGAACTCGCCGAACGGCACCAGCCACAGCTTGTCGGCGGCGTCGTAGATCTCGCCGGCCGAGTTGATGGCGATGACGGCGTTGTAGTAGCGCGCCTCCGCCCGCGCGCCCTCGATCCGCACCGCCCCGGCAAGCAGGGTCTGGTCATCGCCGACGAGTTCGGCGAGCGCCACCAGCGCCTCCGGCCGGTCGGACAGGATGAACGGCACCGCCGTTTCCGGCCACACGATCACGTCGGGCGCGGGCGCGCCGTCGGCGGGCGGGCGGGCCGAAAGGTCGATGAGCGTGCGGAAGATGCGCTCGCGCACGCTCGCATCCCACTTCTCCGTCTGGTCGATGGAGGGC
>JACZJD010000009.1 GCA_014860725.1 Aquamicrobium sp. | reverse complement strand
GCCACGGCCTCGATCCGCCACCTGAAGCAGTCGCAGGGCGAGCGCGACGCCCAGCAGCGGCAGGCCCAGCACACCAAGGACATGCTGTCGGCAGCCGATCTGCCGGTCATGCCGTCAGAGACCCATATCGTGCCGGTGCTGGTCGGCGACCCGGAACTGTGCAAGATGGCGAGCGACCGGCTTCTGGCCAAGCACGGCATCTACATCCAGCCGATCAACTACCCGACCGTGCCGCGCGGCACCGAGCGGCTGCGCATCACGCCGACGCCGTTCCACGACGACGCGCTGATCGCGACGCTGAAGGACGCGCTCACCGAGACGTGGACCGCGCTCGGCATTCCGTTCCAGAGCGAGCGCAAGCCGGAAGTGGCGACCCGCTCCGACCGGGTGGTGCCGCTCGCCGTCACCAAGGCCGGCGGCTGACGGCATCCGGGTCCGGCCTGCGCCGGAAGCCGGCAAGGGGTGAAAGACGAAGCGGGACGATGGGTCGTCCCGCTTTTTGTTTGGCTCAGATCGCCTCGATCCACCGGCCGAGTCGGTCGGCCGCTTCCTCGATCTGGTCGAGGCGGCGGTGGAAGCACAGCCGGAAATGGTCCTCGCCGCCGGCGCCGAAGGCGGTGCCGGGCGCAAGCCCGACATTGGCGCGGTCGACGATGTCGAAGGCCGCGGCGCGGCTGTCGCCGATGCCGTCGATGCGGAAGAAGAGGTAGAACGCCCCGGCCGGCGGCGACAGATGGACCCGGCCGGTAGCGGCGAGCCGGTCGCACAGGATGGCGCGCGCCTGCCGCGCCCGCTCGACCTGGCTCGCCACGAAGGCGTCGCCGTGGTCGAGCGCCGCCACCGCGCCGCGTTGCAGGAAGGCGGGCGTGCCCGAGCTCGAATACTGCACCAGATTCTCGAACACCTGCTGCAGCTCGGGATGGATCTTCAGCCAGCCGACGCGCCAGCCGGTCATCGACCAGTTCTTGGAGAAGCTGTTGACGAAGACGATGCGGTCGTCGGCGTCCATCACGTCGAGGAACGACGGCGCCCGCGTCGCGCCGTAGGCGAACAGCGAATAGATCTCGTCGGCGACGACCCAGATGTCGCGCGCGCGGGCGAGCGACAGGATCGCGGCGAGGGTCTCGCGGTCGGCGACCCAGCCGGTCGGGTTGGACGGCGTGTTGACGAAGATCGCCTTCGTCGCCGGGGTGATGGCGTCGGCGATCCTGCCGATGTCGAGTGCCCAGCCATTGTCGCTGCGGTCGAGCACCACCGGCACCGGCCGCGCGCCCGCGATGGCGGCGGCCGCGGCGAAGTTCGGCCATGCCGGCGAGAGATAGAGCACGTCGTCGCCGGGACCGGCGACCGCGTCGAGCGCAAGCTGGATCGCGTGCATGCCGCTCGAGCAGACGATGAACTCTTCGGCGGCGTATGTGCCGCCGAAATGCCGGCCGTAGTAGCGGGCGAGCGCCTCGCGCAGATCGGGGATGCCGCGCTGCCAGGTGTAGAAGGTCTCGCCCGCGGCGAGCGAGGCCGTCGTCGCCTCGGTGATGAAGGCGGGCGTCGGCAGGTCGCCCTCGCCGACCCACAGCGGGATCAGCCCTTCGCGCCCGCGCGCGCGGTTCATCAGTTCGACGATGCCGCTTTCGGGCGCGAGGCGGGCTTCGGGGCGCAGATGGTCGAGAAGAGACATGATGGGTCCGGGCTGCGTCAAAAACGAAGACCCCGACCATGCCGGCCGGGGTCGCGCAAGGTGAGTATCGCGGCGTCTACTTCTTCGCAAGCAGGTCGCGGATCTCGGTCAGGAGCTGCACGTCGGCCGGCGCGGCCTCGGTCTCGGCGGCCTTCTCGGCCTCCAGCCTGCGGCGCAGCGTGTTCACCGCCTTGACCATCAGGAAGATGATCCAGGCCAGGATGAGGAAGTTGATGACCACGGTGATGAAGTTGCCGTAGGCGAACACCGCGCCCTGCTCGCGCGCGGCGGCGAGCGTCGAGGCCGTCACGGAGGACGACAGCGGCAGGAAGTAGTTGGAGAAGTCGAAGCCGCCGAAGATCGCGCCGACGACCGGCATGATGATGTCGTCGACCAGCGACGACACGATCAGGCCGAAGGCGCCGCCGATGATGACGCCGACGGCGAGGTCCATGACGTTGCCTCTGGCGATGAATTCCTGGAATTCCTTGAGCATCCCGCACTCCTGAGATTGGACCGATGCAGAATCAGTCCTCAAAGCCGCCCCCGCCGCGACAATAGTCAGAATCGTCGCAGGCGATAAGCGCCAAACGGCGGCCGGCCTCGCGGGAGGGAGCCGGCTCGTGCGGGCAGGATCAGGTGCGGTCGGGCGCCGGCCTTTCCGGCGGCGTGCGCTCGTCCTCGAACTCGCGAACCAGCCCCATGAACATGCGGAAGAAGCGCTCCATGTAGCCGATGCCGCGCTCGAACTCCTCCTCCGGCGGCAGCCCGGCGACGGGCGCGCGGCCCTCCAGCCCGGCGAGGCGCGTTTCGAGCGCCTGCACGCGCTCGCGCAACTCGGCGATCTCGTCGGTCGCCTCGCCCTGCTGGCTGGCGGGCGAGCAGACGAGCCGCCCGTCGGCCTCGCGGCACAGCGTCATCGCGCCGGTCTGCGTGTCGAGCCGGACATAGCCGTCCCGCGTGCGCTCGAGCTGGTAGCGCTCGACGTCCTGCGCCGCCGCGGGAAGCGCGGAGAGGGCGGTGAAGGCCGCGGCGCAGGCGAGGGTCGTTCCGTGACGCATCGGGGAAGCCTCCTTCGTGAAGCGGCGCGATTCCATCGCAGCATTGCGCCCGAATTGCGTCGCCCGTGCAACGCATCGTCCGTTCCGCATCTGGGGCGGAAAACCGCGTCGCACTTTTCCCGGAACTGCTTTATAGCGCGAGCCATGACCGCGCTCCTCTACAAGATCGTGCCGCAGGCGCTGTGGCAGAAGGCCGAGGCCGAAGGCGTCTTCACCGGCGCGCCGGTCGATCTCGCCGACGGCTACATCCATTTCTCGACCGCCGCGCAGGTGCGCGAGACCGCAGCGAAACATTTCGCCGGGCAGGACGACCTGCTCCTTGCCGCCATCGACGGCGACAGGCTGGGCGGGGCCCTGAAATGGGAACCGTCGCGCGGCGGCGCCCTGTTCCCGCATCTTTACGCCGCGCTCGACCTTGCGGCCGTCGTCTGGGTCAGGCCGCTCCCCCTGGGCGCGGACGGCCGCCACATCTTCCCGGAGCTTGACACCTGATGTCCTTCCTCGACCGCCTCGGCATAAAGCTGCTGTTCGCCCTCGATCCCGAGACGGCGCACGGCCTGTCGATCGCCGCGCTGAAGACGGGGCTGCCGCTCGGCCGCCGGCCCGCCGACGATCCGGCGCTCCGTGTCGAGGCCGCGGGCCTTTCCTTCCCCAACCCGCTCGGCATGTCGGCCGGCTACGACAAGAACGCCGACGTGCCGGACGCGCTGCTGCGCCTCGGCTTCGGCTTCGCCGAGATCGGCACGGTGACGCCGGAGCCGCAGGCCGGCAACCCCAAGCCGCGCATCTTCCGGCTGGTGGAGGACCGCGCCGTCGTCAACCGCCTGAGCTTCAACAGCCTTGGCCACGACGCCTGCCTCAGGCGGCTGGAGGCGCGGCGCGGCCGGCCGGGCATCGTCGGCGTCAATGTCGGCGCCAACAAGCTGAGCGAGGACCGCATCGCCGACTACCGCCTCGGCGTCGAGCGCTTCGCCGGGCATGCCTCCTATCTCACGGTCAACATCTCCTCGCCCAACACGCCCGGCCTGCGCGACCTGCAGGCGCGCGAGACGCTGGCGCTGCTGCTTGCCGCCGTGCGCGAGGCGCGCGACGCGCAGGATGCGCGGACGGGCAAGAAGACACCGGTCTTCCTCAAGATCGCGCCCGATCTCGACGAGGCCGGGCTCGACGACATCGCCGCCGAGGTTAAGG
>JACZJD010000095.1 GCA_014860725.1 Aquamicrobium sp. | reverse complement strand
CCTTCGAGGCGCTCGCCGCCATCCTTGCCGAAGCCGGCGCCGGCCTCGGCGACCTCGTCGAGATCACCACCTATCACGTCGACATGGCGACCCACTGGGACGCCTTCATCCGGGCGCGAGACCGCTACATCGTCGATCCCTATCCGGCGTGGACGGCGATCGGAGTCGCCTCGCTGATCGTTCCCGGCGGTCTGATGGAGATCCGTGCCGTGGCCGAACTTCCCGGGGATAACGCCTGAGCGGCGGCCGCGCGCCTCAGGAGCCCGTCTGCGGCAGGTAGCGGGCGATGAGTTCCTCGACATGGTCGTTGCGGCTGCGTGCGCTGTCGGCACCCATCACCACGACGATCAGCCGCCGGCCGCCGGCGCTCACCGACGTGACGATGTTGTACCCGGAGGCGCGGATGTAGCCGGTCTTGATCCCGTCGACGCCGCGCACCCGGCCGATCAGGTCGTTGTGGCCGCGGATCACCTTGCCGCGATAGGTGAAGTCGCGCTCGCCGAAATAGTGGAAATACTGCGGGAAGCGCTTGCGCAGCGCCATGCCGAGGATCGCCATGTCGCGCGCATTGGTGCGCTGACCGTCGTCGGGCAGCCCGGAGGCGTTGCGGAACACCGTCGAGCGCATGCCGAGCTGGCCGGCCTTGGCGGTCATCGCCCGCGCGAAAGCCTCCTCGCTGCCGGCGAGGTATTCGGCGACGGCCACGGCGACGTCGTTCGCCGACTTCGTGGCGAGAGCCCGGATCGCGCTGTCGACGTCGATCGATTCGCCCGACTTGAAGCCGATCTTCGTCGGCGGCCGGCCGCGGGCGAAATCGGAAACCGGGATCGGCGTCGTCAGGCTCGCCCGCCCGTTCTCCAGCGCCTCGAACAGCAGGTAGAGCGTCATCATCTTGGTCAGCGACGCCGGATAGCGCGTCGCCTCGGCGTTCGACTGGAAGAGCATGCGCCCGCTGTTGCCGTCGACCACGATGGCCGCATAGCGGTCGGTTTCGAGGCGCGGCGGCTGCGGCGCCTCCAGTTCCATGCTCGTGCAGCCGGAAATCGCAATCGCGGCGACCAGGACGATGAACAGGCGACGGATGAAGACGGCAAGGACAGGGCTGGGCAAGGAACAGTCCGCTCGCTCGAATGGAGGTGTCGTCAGGGTATGAAGAGAGCCGTCCAGATGCAATGTGGCCAAAATCCGCCCTGTGCCGGACGATCCGAAGCGGTCCCGGAGGGTGACGGCAGCGCCCGGCGCCGGCGTGACTGGCTGCCCAGGCTCCCGACCCGCTTTCGCCTTCGACCCTTAAGCCTCCCGACTTGCCCGAACCTGTCCGGCCCGGGGCGAGCCGTTTCCAGCCGCCATCGCGCCGCCACGATTGGCCGCCAGCCTCGGCAACGAAGGGTCTTGGGTGCAGGCTTCAGCCGCGCGACCGGCCGCAGGGCTTGCCTGCCACAGGGAGGCGGCTAGCATGCGCGCGATATCGGGCAAGGGCGGGACACATCATGGTCGGTGAAACGGCGTCGGCGCTGTTGAGGGC
>JACZJD010000645.1 GCA_014860725.1 Aquamicrobium sp. | reverse complement strand
CCGGCACGCCGAGCACCGCGGCGAGCTGACGCGTCACCGCCTCCACGCCGATGTCGTAGGCGATGTGGCGCTCGAATTCCTCGGCCGGCAGGCCGAGGTCGCCGTACTCGTCCGGCAGCTCGCGCCCGGCATGGTCGGCGACCAGGACCAGCCCTTTGCTGCGGTCGCCGTCGACGATCTCGAACGGGGAAAACAGGGCGTCGCGCGTCATGGGTAGGGATGTCCGTCGGAAAACTGTCCTGCGCCTCTCTTCCACGAAGCGCGCCCGCGCGCAATGCCGCCGTTTCGACACGCTTTCACGCAACATCCCCCGCGTTGACACGGGCGCTCAGTTCTTTGAAATAGGGGCAAGATGATGACGACTGCTTTGGCGACAGCGAACGGAACGGTGAGTACGGCGGCGGGCCGGCGGGCGATGCTCGCGGTTGCCGCGTTCGGTCTCGCCTGCGTCGGCGCGATGGCCGCGGCGACGCCTGCGCACGCCGATTTCCGCGTCTGCAACGCGACGCAGAGCCTCGTCGGCGTCGCCATCGGCTACCGCGCCAGCACCGGCTGGGTCACGGAAGGCTGGTGGCACATCGAGGGCTCGACCTGCAAGACGCTGATCGAGGGCGCGCTGTCGTCGCGCTACTACTATCTCTACGCCGAGGACGCCGAGCGCGGCGGCCGCTGGGACGGGCCGATCAGCATGTGCGTGGCCGAGCGCGAGTTCAAGATCGCCGGCGCGGGCGACTGCTTCGCCCGCGGCTTCCAGCGCGCCGGCTTCCAGGAATACGACACGCGCGAACAGGCAAGCTGGATGGTGCAATTGACCGACGAACCGGCAAGCGACGCAACGCCCGTCACCGGAACGGGTGGCCGATGAGGCGCAACCGCAAGGTCAAGATTCTCGCCACGCTCGGCCCCGCTTCCTCCGAAGAGGAGATGATCCGCAAGCTGTTCGAGGCGGGCGCCGACGTCTTCCGCATCAACATGAGCCATGCCGACCACGCGCTGATGCGCACGCTGGTCGGCCGCATCCGCGCCGTCGAGGACCAGGTCGGCCGCCCGATCTGCATCCTCGCCGACCTGCAGGGGCCGAAGCTCAGGGTCGGCAAGTTCGCCAACGGCGCGGAGACGCTCGCGCCCGGCCAGACCTTCACGCTCGACGACGACCCCGCGCCGGGGGATGCGACCCGCGTTCACCTGCCGCATCCGGAGATCCTGCGCTCGGTCGAGCCCGGCCACCGGCTCTTGATCGACGACGGCAAGCTGATGCTGCGCGCCGTCGAGACCGATGGCCGCCGCATCGTCTGCACCGTCGTCTCCGGCACGCGGATTTCCGACCGCAAGGGCGTCAGCCTGCCCGACACCGACCTTCCCGTCGGCGCGCTGACCGAGAAGGACCGCAGGGACCTCGAGGCCGTGCTCGACGCCGGCGTCGACTGGGTGGCGCTGTCCTTCATCCAGCGGCCGGAGGACCTGGCCGAGGCGCGCAAGATCGCGCGCGGGCGTGCGGCACTCCTGTCGAAGATCGAGAAGCCGCAGGCCGTCGCCCGCCTCGCCGAGATCATCGAGCTCTCCGACGCGCTGATGGTGGCGCGCGGCGACCTCGGCGTCGAGATGCCGCTGGAGGCCGTGCCCGGCATCCAGAAGCAGATCACCCGCGCCGCCCGCAAGGCCGGCAAGCCGGTGGTGGTCGCCACCCAGATGCTGGAATCGATGATCTCCGCCCCGGTGCCGACCCGCGCCGAGGTCTCCGACGTGTCCATCGCCGTGTTCGAGGGCGCGGACGCGGTGATGCTCTCCGCCGAATCCGCCGCCGGGCAGTATCCGGTCGAGGCGGTGGCGACCATGAACTCCATCGCCGTCCAGGTCGAGAAGGACCCGCTCTATCCCGGCATCATCAACGCCCAGCGCTCCGAGCCGGAGGCGACGGGCGCCGACGCCATCTCGGCCGCCGCCCGCCAGATCGGCGAGACGCTGAAGCTGTCGGCCATCGTCACCTACACCTCGTCGGGCGCGACCGGCCTGCGCGCCGCGCGCGAGCGGCCGCAGCTTCCCATCGTGGCGCTGTCGCCGGTGCTCAAGACCGCGCGGCGGCTGTCGCTGGTCTGGGGCCTGCACTGCGTGGTCACGGAGGACGCCCACGACCTCGACGACATGGTCGAGCGCGCCTGCCGCATCGCCCACGAGGAGAATTTCGGCCGCGACGGCGACCGCATCATCATCACCGCCGGCGTGCCGTTCGGGACGCCGGGCTCGACCAACATGCTGCGCATCGCCTATGTCGGCGCCGAGGGCCAGCCCGGCGCCTGAAAGCGGCAAAGACAAACAAATAGAGCGGCAGCCCGGATTTATCCGTGCGTCCGCCGTTCTAGGGCGCGGCCGGCATGGGCGGCTTGTTGTCGGCGCACACGCCCGCCGGCCCGAACGCGTCTTCGGCGATGCGCGCCTCCACGGCCCGCGCGGCGGCCTGAAGGTCGACGGCGCGGCCCGCCACCTTCTCGATCGCCGCGACGACGAGATCGGGCGCGATCCAGTCCGGCTTGTGGCCGAGATTGTCCACCCACACCAGCTCGGCGCCGGCGATGTCGCGGGCGAGGCCGAGCGAGTGGATCTCCTCGTAGACCACCGCATCGCGGTTGCCCGAGATGACGACGGCCGGCGCGGCGATCTCGCCGTAGCGCTTCGAGGCGGCGGCGACATGGCCGTAGAGGCCGGCGACGTCGTGCGCGTTCCAGCGGAAGGCCTCGGGCCGGAGCACGAGCGGGATGGCGGCGGCGTCGAGATAGGTTTCCGGCATGCGGTTGGGCGAGAACACGCAGGCCGAGGCCGCGCGCATGCGCAGCCGGCCGGCGGGCCACGCCACCGTCTCGACGAACAGCCGCCCGACCACCGGCAGCGCAGCCGCCTTGTAGTACCAGGAGGTCTGCGCACCCGGCCACGGATGGGTCGCGGCGGCGAGGAAGACCAGCCCCTTCGTCATCCGCGGATGCGCGAGCGCGAAGGCCGCCGCCACCGCGCCGCCGAAGGAATGCCCGACGATGACCGCCTCGCCGATGCCGAGCCGGCGCATCAGCGCCGCGACGGTCGCCGCCTGCGCGAAGGGATCGCCGTTTCCCGGCCCCCGCTCCGACCAGCCATGGCCCGGCCGGTCGAGGAACAGCATCTCGGCGCGCCCTTCGAGCAGCGGCCTTGCCGGCACCATCTGGTCGAGCAGGTTGCCGCTCGCGCCGTGGATGAAGACCACGGGTGGCA